>CANQLJ010000007.1 GCA_947624685.1 Candidatus Gastranaerophilales bacterium
AGACGTTTCGGCCTATATCCCGACAAACGTTATATCAATTACCGACGGGCAGATATTTTTAGAAAGCAATTTATTTAACGCAGGGCAGCGTCCCGCAATAAACGCGGGGATTTCTGTTTCTCGTGTCGGAGGTGCAGCACAGACAAAAGGTATTAAACAAGTTGCGGGGCAATTAAGGCTTGATTTAGCTCAATATAGAGAACTGGCTGCATTTGCTCAATTTGCTTCAGACCTTGATGCTGCAACAAAAGCACAACTTTTAAAAGGCGAAAAATTGACTCAAGTGTTAATCCAATCGCAATATAACCCTCTATCGGTTGCGCAACAGGTAGCGATTCTGTTTTGTGCAAACGAAGGATACGTTAATGACGTTGAAAATAAAGACATACAAGAATTTAAAAAACAATTCTTTGAATATTTCAGCCTAAATTGTAAAGACCTCGAACAAAGGTTAAATCAAGGCGATAAGCTTGAACAAAAAGACAAAGACGAGCTTATTTCTCTGATTAAGAATTTCAAAGAAAATGTCTTTAGAAAATAAAAAATAGAGTGAAAATATTGTGAAATAGGGCACCATGGGATGAAATTAAAAACTGAACTTTTAGGATATGATTTAAAACAAGCCGTCACATATTTTACAAAATATCCGGATTGGATAAAGACTTATGTTGTAATACTTTTGGTTACTTACGGCATTAATTTTAGCGCGAGTGCGGCATCAAAGAATCCATCCATGTTTGTTGCAGTTTTATTTCTTGAACTTTATTGCGTAGGTTATGTGATTAATCTCATAAATCGCAGGATATTTAAGCCAAACGCACCGATGTATGAAATAACCAATATCAAAAAGATTCTTTCCACCGGCGCAAAAGGCATCTTTGGGCTGATGATTTGGATGCTTTTGTTTTTTGCTTGTATATTTTTGTTCTCATATCTGGGTACTTATACAATGCTGCCCGCTTTTCAAACGGGAAATTATGCTTTAGGCATAATTACAATGACGCTTATCACTTTGCCGGCGGCGCTGCTTACAATAGTTATTATGGTATCATATTCGACGTTTTGGCTCAATTTAAAATTCAGTTCGTTTTTTAAATTTAAAGCAATATTTTTCATATTAAAAAAAGACGGCGGAAAGGAATATTTTATCAGATACGGAATTACCGCCATTTTCTTGAGCGTTTGGATGTCTGTTCTATCGGTTATAACGCTTGGTCTTTGTGCGCCATGGTTACTCTTTGCAATGGCTGATATTAACGCACAAATGCTTCGAAAAATTTTCAATATCGGCGAAAAGAAAGCTTAAAAAAAATATAACAAATGTTTGATTGATTTAATTTTTAAATAAATTAAAATTAGTTATGTATAATCATGTATTTGGCGTACATTTTGTTAAAAAGCGCTTTTTAGAAAGAAAAATATGGCAAATTTAAGAAACATAAAAGACAGAATAAATTCAATCAAAAACACTCAAAAAATCACCCGCGCGATGAAAATGGTCGCGGCGGCAAAAGTCAAAAAGGCGGAAAGTGCCGTCAAATCTTCTCGCCCGTTTACTTTAGAATTATATAAAATGTTCTGTTGGGCATATAAAGAAGCGCTCAAAAACAAATGCGAAAAACAAAACATCAAATCCTCAATCGAAAACTATCCGATGCTGTTGGAAACAAGGGAAGTTAAAAACGTCGGAATCGTCATAATTTCATCAAACAAAGGCTTAGCAGGCGCATATAGCGCAAATATCGTTCGCTATAGCTTAAATTTAATCAAAAAAACAATCAAAGAAGGTAAAACCCCGATAATCTATTTAATCGGCCAAAAAGCAATCCCTGCCATAAAAGCAGCCAAAAATCAGCTCAAATTTGAAATAAAAAGAACATATATTGATGTCTTAGACGGCATCAATTCATCTGGCGCTTATGTATTAGCAAGCGACATTTGCGATGATTACATTAAAAACGAAATTGATGAAATTCATCTTGTTACGACAAGATATAAAAATATGATGTCAAATTCAACCGAATCTTGGCAATTATTGCCCGCAGTCATTAACGACAGGATTTTGGAATTTCGAAACCAAGAGCTTGATGAAGAATTAAATATCGACCAAAATACCCATACAATTGAACCTTTGAGCGAATTTTTGCCCGACATTAATACGATATTATCGACAATTGTTCCGATGTATGTAACAAATGTCATTTTCCAAGCACTTTTAGAAGCCCAAGCGAGCGAATTATCTTCACGAATGACCGCGATGAGTGCTGCTACCAATAACGCAAGCGATATGATAAACGTTCTCACAATTGACTATAACAAAGCCCGCCAAGCCAAAATCACCCAAGAAATAACCGAAGTCATCTCGGGCGCGGGTGCTTTAAAATAAAACTTCAAATTAGACTTTATTTTTTTAATTTTTTGTTTTAGAATAATGTTCAAGAACATGTGTTTTTTAAAAACGCTTAGTGAACATAGCGCATATATTTAAAATTATTAAATTATAAAGTACGGTTGGATGTTTAACGTTTTAGGAATGGGAATTTGACTGATTCAAAAGATAAAAAAGAACTTGAAGCTTGGGCGAGTTTTATAGAAAAGTTGGAAGGGAAGCTTCCGGGGTTTGTGAATCCTTGGATAAGTTCGCTTGAGCCTTCGGGAAATTTGTTTGAACAAAGCCAAAACGGCATTTATTTAATAAAAAGCAACCAAAGCTTCGGTATTCAGGTTTTGCAGCAAAAATACCTTAATATCGTTGAAGAAACGTTATTTGAAGTAACCAATATCAAGCGCGCGGTAAGATTCGTGCTTGATGAAAACATAAAAAAGAAAAAACCGTTTTCAACAAAATCAAAACAAACTCAAGAAGAAAAATCCCATATTGAAACCGCAATCAAAATGGAAAACCTTGCTCAAATGCACTCTTTTTGCGGATTAAATTTAAAATATACTTTTGAAAATTTTGTGGTGGGTGAAAATTCAAAATTTGCCTATAAAATTGCTCAAATGATAGCGGAAGCACCGGGGCAAAAATATAACCCTCTTTTTATATCAGGTTCCGTTGGTTTAGGCAAAACCCATCTTATGCAAGCTATCGGCCATAAGATTTTAAAGAATTTTCCAAATTTAAAAATAAGATACACAAAAGCCGAAGAATTCGGAAATAAATTAATTGAATCTCTAAACACCTGCAAAAACACATCCGACCTGAATGAAAAAATGAGAAAATTCAGAGAAATGCACAGAAACGTTGATGTTTTGTTAATTGATGATATTCAATGGATTGAAGGCAAAAAAAGAACGGAAGAAGAAATATTTAATACTTTTGACGCTCTCTACCATGCCGGAAAACAGATTGTTTTTGCGTCAGACAGGCCCCTGAGTGCTTTTGAACTTATCCCCGACAGGTTAAAAAGCAGGTTTGAATGGGGAATAGAAGCGATGATTAAAATCCCCGACCTTGAAACAAGAATGGAGATAGTAAAGCGCCATGCGATATTGTCGGAATTTCCGATAAATGATGAAGTCGCGATGTTTTTAGCTAAAGAATATAATTCAAATATAAGAGAGCTTGAAGGAGCGTACAATAAAATCAGCGCTCGAGCGTCCATTGAAGGAGTGGAGCTTGATGTTGAGACAGCAAAAGAATTTTTAAATTTTAATGAAAAGAAAAAGAAAATAACGGTTGAAAATATCTTAGACACTTGCGCAAAATATTTTAGTGTCGAAAAAAAAGAGATTTTATCGACCGCAAGAGCAAAAGAAATAGTCAACGCTCGAAAATATGCGATATATCTTTCTCGCGAGCTATTGGATATGAGCTATCCTAATTTGGCAAAAGAATTTAACAAAAATCACACAACAATTATGTATCAGCACGAAAGGCTCAAAAAAGATATTGAAACAAATAAATCAATGAAAATCGTGAGCGACGAATTAACCGAGCTTGTTCAAAAAGTTTAGTATATATAACTGCGCCTTAGAGATATTCCCTAAAGCGCCCTTAAAGCGCCCTTAAAACGTCTTCAAGCACCCTTAAAGCGGCGCTATCTATTATAATAAATTATAGCGCCCTTAGAATATTTTCAAGGGCGCCATAAACAAAATTTTATTGTTCATCGTTATTAATAACTTCATTATCTGAAATTGTTAAAGTGATGAAAGCGGAGATAATGAGCATTATTGCGCCAAAGAAAAACGCATAATCCCAGTGATTGTTTTCAAATCCGCCCATAGTGAAAGTTGATTTATTTATAAACCAGGCTAAAAGCGTACATACAAGGACTTGCGGAGCGGAAATGAAGATATTGAATATTCCCATAGCCGACCCTTCCGTACCTTTTTTAATATATTTTGATAACATCGCAAAAGGCAGAGCCAAAGTCGATGCCCAGCCGATTCCCGCCAGTCCCATTGCCGCAAAAACAGTCACTTTATTTGGTACAAGCGCAATTAAAAAATATGCTAACGCCATAAGCAAAAGTGAGACCGCATGGACATTTTTTTCTCCTCTTGTTTCTGCCATTTTCGCTATCGGAATCGCTATTACAAAACAAATCAGATTGAAAAATGCAAAACAAATTGAAGAAAAGTTTTGTGCTTCAACCTGAGTATTTTCAAATGTTTGAGCTATATTTGAGGCTAAAAGCGCAGTGTTTGGGACTTTGTATAAAATATGAACAACATATTGCGTAAAAAATATTAGTAAGCTCATCAGACCAATCCAGGTGAAAAATTGAATCAGACAGATTTTTCCGACTTGAGAATTTGTGTTTAAAAATTCTTTTACATTTTGAACAAATGTTTTTGAAGCAGTTTTTTTTGCTTCGAGTTTATGTTCCATCATAACTTCTTTAGATGGCACAACTTCTTTAAATGTAAAACAAGTCCAGAGCATACCTAATATAAATGCGACCCCTGCCATCGTAAATTGAGCATCAATTGACATTTGATAGTTAAATGCCCATTTTAAAAATGGCGCTGCGCCCGCAGCAACAACAGAACCCAAACCAATAGCGAAGCTTAAATAAGAATTAGCTATAGCGTGCTGGCTTTTTTGGATATTATCGGGAATCAACGCCCTATATGGCCCTTGAGCAGCATTCACGCAAGCATCAATGACCCAGATAAATATCGCCGAGATAAATAGTGCAAGCCATGCGGGTTTATTGCCCCCCAGAATCGGATTAAAAAGCGAGGATAAAAATTCGCTTTTTGGTAATAAAATCAGCCCGATTGCGCCGAATAACGCTCCAAAAAATAAATATGGCAATCTTCTTCCGAATCTTGTAAATGTGTTATCAGATAATGCCCCAATTATCGGCTGAACCACAATACCTGTTACAGGGCCAGCGAGCCATATAAGCCCATATAATAAGGGGCTTGCGCCGAGGGATTCGGTTAGGGGCCCTGAGAGGATTATTCTCATCTGCCAGGCAAATTGAAGCCCGAAGAATCCTATACAAAAATTTAACAATTGAATTGAGCTGAATTTTCTCAAATTGTCCTCAAATGACATCGTTTTTTGTCTCCTCATATAAGCATAAACATTATTGATTTTACAATAATAATTTTTGATTGTAAAATCTAAATTATGAAAATTAAATTATTGTTAGTATTATTTTTAAGTTTATTATCATTAAACTTCTCTCTTGCAGCGGAAGAAAAAAGAGTTGTGAGGGTCGCTATATCGAATCAGAATTTTTCAAATTATGATTTTAATTGTGTTAAGATTTCTTCAATTGACGCAATAAAAATTATCGATATGTCAAAAAAATTTCAATTTGACCCGATTGAAAAAGGAAAAATCGTCGAAATTAAAAAAGAAAACGGGTTTTATAAGATTTTAATTGACGATAATGTCTTATATCAAGACCTTTCAGCCCCCTTATTATTCAGCTCAAATAGCGACCTTGAAATTGTCGAATTAAACAGAAAAGGTACACCCGCTCGCTATAAAGGCATGATTGAAATATCGGATTCAAAAACTCCCGATAAATTTAATATAATTAATGTTATAGACATTCAAAACTATCTTCGAGGCGTCGTATCAAACGAAATGCCCATAAGCTTCGGTCTTGAAGCGCTCAAAGCGCAAAGTGTCGCTGCTCGAAATTATGTTCAAAACGCTTCCACTAGCCCCAAGTATGACGTTGTGGATTCGACCCAATCTCAAGTATACTACGGCGCAAATTCATATCGTGATATATCAGATGAGGCCGTAAATAAAACCCAAGGGATTTACGCTATATATAACGAAAAACCAATCAGCGCTTTATATTTTTCAACGTCACCTGGGATAACGGATGATTGGGACGATGTATTTTCTAACGGACAAAATAAGGGCCTGCATCCTTATTTAAAATCAAAATGCGACTTATCAAATAAACCCTTAAAAACCGAAAATGACGTGAGGGAATTTTATTCAAAAACGGATAACGGACTTGATACTAAATCTCCTAAATTTCGCTGGAAGGTTGAATTTAGCCAAGAAGAGCTTGTTAATATATTAAATAAAACCCTTTTAGAACAATCAAAAGCAAGACTTGTTTTTCCAAGCTTTAATGAGGGAGATGAAATTCAAGGAATAAAAGAATTTAAGCCCATTAAAAGAACGCAATCGGGAAAGATAAGTGAACTTGAAATTGTAACAAATAAAGGTTCATACAAAATCACCTCTCAATTAGGGATAAGAAGGGTTTTAAAGAAAAATGGCGCAATGTTGAATAGTACAAATTTTTATGTTGAACCATCCAAAGAAACAATAAAATTGCCCGAAAAAGAAAAGGGAAAGGAAAAAGTAACATTTGTTGAAAAAGGGGAGAAAGTCGTTTTAAAAGATAAAATCCCCGAAGCCAAAGAAAATTATATCGAAAAAAGTGTCGAAAAAGAAAAAGAAAGAGAAAAAATCACGTTTTTTGATTTCGACAGCGAAAAATACCCGAAAAGTTTTACAATAATTGGCGGAGGTTTCGGACACAATGTCGGGATGAGCCAATATGGAGCGTATAAGCTTTCTTCGATGGGTAAAAAATACCCTGAAATCTTAAAATATTATTATTATGGGATAAAACTCGCAACAATTCCCAAAAAAGTCGAATACAACGATTATAATTTATGGCAGAAAACGGAATTTTATTTTGATAAAGAAACGTATAAAGATGTGTATCTTTTTATAAATAATCAAAAAGAAGCAAGTGAATTTCCCTTTAAAATCAATGATACGGAATTTTCTGATACCAAAAGTATCGCTCGTGAGCGCGTTTTAAAAATTAATATCACTCAATACCTTAAACAGGGGCTAAATTCCGTGAGCTTTGCTCCTTTGAATAAAGAAAATAAAAATAAATATATAATTTATCGAATGGAATTTCAATAATGGCGCAAGACGAAGTCCAAAACATAACCGAAAACGAAAACTCTAAAAACCTTGTAAAAAGTGCCGGCTTAATTGTAATAGTCATATTATTATCAAAAATAGCAGGGTTTTTAAGAGACGTTATAGTTGCAAAATATTATGGCGCAAGCGTTGTATCAGACGCTTATTTTTATGCTTATCAAATTCCCGCTCTTGCAATAGTTATTTTAGGCGGAATGGGAGGACCCTTTCATAGCGCAACGGTTAGCGTTTTTTCAAAATTAATAAAAAACTTTAAAATCAAACCAAACAACGAACAAAAAAAGCTTTTTAATACTTTTGAGACGTTTTCTTTATTGATTTTCGGCTCAATTGCTCTTTTGTGCTTCTTTTTCCCTCATCAGGTTATGAAAATAATAATTTCTCAAGCAGACGATAATCTTTTACATCTTGCTTCATATCATCTTAAAATTATGTCTCCCGTTATATTAATCGGGGCTTTTTTGGGGCTTTATTACGGGATTTTGGTTACTTATTCAAAGTTTTTGCTCCCGAATATTGCACCCTCGATGTTGTCTTTTGGGGTAATAATTACCCTTCTTTTTTCAAAAGGAAACGATGATACGGGGTTTTATCTGGCATTAGGAACAACAATCGGCGCAATTTTGCAATTATTAGCTCAAACACCCGTCGTATTAAAGCTTGGGTACTGTTTTAAACCCTGTTTTGAATTTTTTCATAACAAAAATTTTAATGACATACTGGAGCTTCTTTTGCCTGCGTTTTTATCTTCAACGATAGGCCAAATAGGAATTTATGTTGATATTTTCTTTGCAAGCGGTTTAGCGGAAGGGCAATGGAGCGCTTACGGATATGCTAATAGGATTTTTCAATTTCCTGTGGGGTTAATGCTATCGGCACTTTTGGTACCGTTATTTCCTCTTTTTTCAAGGCTTGTTGCTCAAAAGAAATTTGATGAAGTGAGGCACTATTTTAACAAAGGTGTTGGGTCGCTAATTTTTGCGGGCACTTTCCTTATGATATTTATTTTTATTTCAAGGACGGATTTAATCTCTCTTGCGCTTGAAAGAGGAGCATTTGACCACAAAGCCGTTATGATGGTATCAAATATTTTATTTATAATATCATTATCTATTATTCCATATATGTTTCGAGATTCGATTACAAGAATATACTATTCCTTTAACGATTCAAAAACTCCTTTTTTAATTGCAATCGGTTCAATTCTTTTAAAAATCATCTTCAATTCAATTTTCACAAAACCCTTTGGAATCAATGGTATTGCTATATCTACCGTTTTAATTACCACAATTAACGCAACATTATTGGCTTTTTTAATTCGAAAAAGAATCTCTCTTGCTTATAAAAAGTTTTTAAAACAGGTTATAAAAATTATCTTTAGCGCCCTAATTGCGTTTGTTGTCGGATTTGGCTTTAATTATCTTTTTGATGGCATGATAGGTAATATTTTTGAAATTAATTTCATCTTAAAAATAATCAAAACCGCAATTGTATTTTTCCTAACTTTGGGAGTTTATATTTTATTTTCATATATCTTTAAAGTTGAATATTTAGCCGATGTTAAAGAAAAATTGATTGCAAAATTTATCAAAAAGAAAGAATTAAATTAATGAAACAAAATAAAATTAACGGTTTTGAACTTGGTTTTGGACTTGAAAAGGGCGAAGTTTTAGCTTTTAAAACAGACACTGTTTGGGGCTTTGGAGCAGACCCTGATGATATAGCCGCAATTAAAAAAATATATGAAATAAAAAAAAGAGATGAAAAAAAACCGCTCATTTTAATGAGCCATGATTTTAAATATTTAGAAAAATATATTGAATATATCCCAAATTACGCTTACGGTTTGATTGAAAAATATCTGCCGGGGGGGTTAACTTTGATTTTTCAAAAATCAAAACTTGTAAATAGCTATATAACACCTTATTCGACTGTCGGGGTGAGAGTACCTAATAGCATTGATTTTTTTGAAATATCAAAAAATATCCAAACGCACACTCTTGCAACAACTTCATGTAATATATCAACAGAGCCTCCCGTGAGAAATTATCAAGAAGCCATGGAAAAATTTAAAGACGTTGCAACGATTATAAAACCCATCGATGAGGGTGGGGGTGGGGATAATATAAACAACTTGCCCTCGACTGTGATATTGTGCGAAAATGAGAATTATAAGGTTTTAAGACAAGGAGCGATAGAGTTATGATAAATTTAAGAATTGCGAAAAAAAGTTTAGTTATTCTCGGGCTTTTGGCGTTTTCTTTTGTTGGCGCAGGTGTTGAAGCAAGGGAAGAAGTGCCTCTTTTTATTGATAGCCCCGTGAGTATTGAATATATTGAAAATGACAACAATAACATAAACTATAATTCGCTTGATAAAAGAAAAGAAAATGCTCTTAAACAAGCGCAAGAAAACCAAAACCCCTCAAAAAGAGTGAAGCTTGATACTCGGGAAATTAACCACGATAGAGCATTAAATTTTACTACAAGACAAAATAATGCAACCACAGTGCCCATTTTTTAGTATTCTATAGTATTTTTTAGTATTGTCATAAAAAATTGACGAGTTACAATGAAGTTATGGTAGAAAATTGCAACAATTTTTTATATTTTTTGGATGATAAGCCATATATAAATATGACAAACGCATGCACAAGCGCATGTGTTTTTTGTCTTCGTTATCAAAAAGATGACGTTCAAGGGGCGAACCTTTGGCTCAAACAAGATGATGCAACGGCTTTGGGTGTTATTAAACAATTGGAAGCCAACAAAGACAAACTCAATAAACAAAATGAAATTGTCTTTTGCGGATACGGCGAACCCTTAATTAAACTTAATGAAGTAATTGAAATATCAAAATATATTAAAAAAAATTATCCGAATCTAAAAATCAGAATCAACACAAACGGTCATGCCAACGCCATTTGGGGCGAAAATATCGTTTTAAAATTAAAAGGTCTGATTGATTCAATTTCAATCAGCCTCAATGCGCAAGATGAAACAACATATAACAATATCTCAAACCCCAAAATCAAAAACGCTTATGAAGAAGTTAAGCGCTTTATAAGAGCTTGCGTTGAAGAAAAAATCGACACAACGGCAAGCGTTGTAAAAGATGTTCCAAACCACCCGATTGACGTTGAAAGATGCGAAGTTATCGCAAAATCTCTGGGCGCAAAATTTCGAGCTCGAGACTTTATTCCAAACGGCTACTAAAAAAAATAAAAACAGGAAATAAAAGCAAAAAGAGGAAAGGATAAAATTATGCTAAGTAAAATTATGAAACCAAAATCAATAGCTGTAATTGGCGCAAGCACAAAGCCGAAAACTATTGGTTCGGAATTAATGCAAAGATTAAGAGATTATAAATTTAACGGAAAAATTTACCCGGTCAACCCAAAAGGCGGAATTATCGAAGGTTTTCAAGCTTATACATCAATTGAAGAAGTGCCGGGCGAAGTTGATTTAGCGGTAATTGTCGTTAACGCTAAATTTGTCTTAGACACAATCGACCAATGCCACAAAAAAGGTATCAAAGGCTTGTGCATAATAACGGCAGGCTTTAAAGAAACCGGAGCTCAGGGCGCTGAAATGGAAAAAGAACTTTTAGCAAAAGTTAAAGAATATGGAATGCGTTGTGTTGGCCCGAATTGCCTCGGCGTATTAAATACACATCCTGACGTTACAATGGACGCTACATTTGCCGAATCCTTACCCGCTAGAGGCGACATCGGTTTTGTTTCTCAATCGGGAGCATTAGGTGGCGGTATTTTAAATATCTTAAAAGACTTAAATGTCGGCTTTGCTCAATTTATTTCAATCGGCAACCAAGCGGATATTAACGCAGAAACCGCTTTAGAATATTGGGAAAATGAAGATGATGTTAAACAAATTCTTCTTTATATGGAATCAATCCAAAACCCCGCTAACTTTAGAAAATTAGCTACAAGAATTTCAAAGAAAAAACCGATTGTTGCCCTAAAAGCCGGAAGAAGTGCAGCAGGAGCTTCCGCGGCTTCTTCTCATACAGGTTCATTAGCAGGAGCAGATAAAGCGGCAAATGCACTTTTGGCTCAATCGGGCGTAATTAGAGAATATTCACTGAAAAATCTTTTTGCAACGGCAAAAGTCTTTTCAAATTGCCCGATACCAAAGGGTGACAGAGTTGCAATCATTACAAACTCAGGCGGCCCGGGGATTATGGCAACGGATGCCATTTGCGAATATGGTATGCAAATCGCTAAAATCACTGATACTACAAAAGAAAAATTAAGAAGCTTCCTGCCTTCCGCAGCATCCGTTAAAAACCCGATAGATATGATAGCTTCCGCTCCCATCGAACACTATCAACAAACTCTTGAAACGGTAATTGCCGATGAAAATGTTGATATGATTATGGTAATTTATTTGCCGTTCTTGGGATTAAAAGACATTGATGTTGCTCGTGCGGTTATGGAAATTAAGGCTAAAAACCCATCCAAACCGGTTATCGGCGTATTTATGACAACATCATCGTTCTTTAGCGAATTATCAAATATGCAAGTTAATATGCCGTTCTTTATGTATGCGGAAGAAGCAGCAGAAGGCTTGCACAGATTAAATCAACAAAGATTATGGCAAAATCGCCCCGAAGGCAAAATCCCCTGCTATGACGTTAATAAATCAAGAGCTCAAGAAATCATCGCTCAATCATTAGAAGACGGCAGAGCTCAATTAACGACAAGAGAATCAATTGATGTATTGGATGCTTACGGTATTAGAGTTTGCAAATCCGGCTTTGCCACAAACCTTGATGAAGCGGTTAATATCGCGAACAACATCGGCTATCCCGTTGTTATGAAAATGACATCCAAAACAACATCTCATAAAACCGATGTCGGCGGTGTTCGAGTAAACATCCAAAGTGCACAACAACTGAAAGACGAATATAACGATTTAATTCAAAAATTGACCGACAAAGGTTTAATCGACGGTCTTGAAGGTGTCATCATTCAAGAAATGGTCAAAGGAAGCCGTGAAATGGTAGCCGGTATTGCAACAGACCCGCAATATGGCCCGATGATGATGTTTGGCTTGGGCGGTGTATTTATCGAAGTTATGAAAGATGTAACTTTTAGAATTGCACCTCTAACCGACATTGACGCAATGGAAATGATTAAATCCGTTAAAGCATATAAATTGCTTGAAGGCGCAAGAGGCACAACACCCGCTCAAATGGAACAAATTCAAGAAACATTATTGAGACTGTCTCAATTAGTTACTGATTTTCCGTTTATCGACGAATTAGACATTAATCCTTTATTAATTTCGGAAAAAGACGGTGTAGGAATTGCCGTTGACGGACGTATCAAGGTAAGAGCCGAAGAAGCTATGCAATCGCTTGGCTTAAAATGCACTTGCGGATCTTGCAGCGGATGCTGCCATTAATATTAAAAAATAAATTAAAATACCCTCGAACAACAAAATTATTCGAGGGTATTTTTTGTAATTGCGCATTTTAAAAATATTAAATTATAAAAAAATAATTAAGAATAATTAAAAAATAAAATTTTAGTTTTAAAATAATATTATGGAATATAAAGATTATTATCAAATATTAGGCGTAAAACGAGACGCCACAAAGCAAGAAATCAAATCCCAATATCGTAAATTGGCTCGAAAATACCACCCCGACGTCAATAAATCATCTGACGCGCAAGCAAAATTTAAAGACATAAATGAAGCCTATGAAGTCTTAGGAGACGACGAAAAAAGAAAAAGATACGATATGCTCGGTTCAAACTGGAATCAAGGAGCGGATTTTACTCCTCCCCCGGGGTTTGAAGGGTTTAATTTTTCTAATTTTTCAAGCGGTACAGGTTCTCAAGGCGGATTTTCGGATTTCTTTTCGGCAATATTCGGTGACATTTTAAACCAGCAAATGAATACGGGCGCAAGACAAAGAAGTTATCAAAGCTATTCAAATTTTGGCGATTTTCAAGAAGCATTTAATCAAAGAAACGCCAAAAGAACAAGACAAGCCTATGAACAACAAAACACAACGGCGCAAAGAGAAAAAGAAAACCTCGATATTATCCAAAATATCACTCTGACGCTCGATGATATAATTAATTGCCCCAAAAAAACTATCACAATCACGGCTTATCAAACCTGCTCCCACTGCCATGGCTCAAAACAAGGCTTCTGCACAAATTGCGCCGGAACGGGAATTGAAAAAATCACAAAAAATATAACCTTTAAGGTTCCAAAATCAACCAAAGCCAACCAAAAAATAAGACTCAAAGGTGAAGGTAAAAAAGATGCCTTTGGAAATACGGGGGATGTCTATCTAATCGTTAAAATTCAAGATAAGGATTATGAAATAGAGGGGAATAATCTGATAAAAGACGTTGAGCTTCTGCCTTATGAAGCGGTTTTAGGATGCGAAAAACAAATTGATACATTATCGGGCAAAATCAAAGTCAAATTCCCCAAAAATATGACAACAGGCAAAAAACTCCGCCTCAAGGGTCTTGGGTTAAGTCCTTCAAAAGATGTTAAAGGGGACTTGGAATTAAGAGTTAAAATAACTTTAAAAGACAATTTAAGCCCCGAAGCAATAAAATTATACGAAGAATTAAAAAAAATTAATTCATAAGCTGAATATATAAAAATTCACTTTACAAAACTTTAAAAAGAAAGATTTTTTGTAAATATTTTGCGTCAAAAATGTTTTATTTAATTTAAGAGGATATTTATGACGCAATATTTTGATGTCGATGGGAAAACGCCCGTTAATATAAATGTTTCAAATGATATGCGGCTCTTTGCTCAAAAAGCTAAAGAGGACATTTTGGATATGCAAAATTGCGATATTTCAATCGATAATCAGGCTAAAACCTATGGCGACATTGATATTCACGAAATTGACTTTAATCATAATTCGTTTTTTGAACTTCGAACCTGTTCAATTTGCGATAAAGAAGAAAACACCCGCACAAATTTCACCGAAACAAGCAAATATGATGACGGCACAATTTCAAATTATGTCATAGAAAAGACATATTTTTCAGATACTAATCAAAAAAACAAAATCTTAGAAATATCGCTAAACAAAGACGCATTTGACAGCGAAAAAAATTTTATAACATATTCATTTTATGACGATTCTTCAAGAAATTATTTGACGTTACAAGATATTGGCGTTGATGATAAAATAGACAGTCTGACTTATTTTGTCTATGGCGAAAACGGCATGATTCAAGAACACTACGTCGAAAGCACGGGAGATAATATTTTTGATAAATCTCAAAAAAATGAAAAAGGCGTGGGCTTAGATTATGACTACAGATTTGATTCTAACGGCATCATAGACACCCCCACAACCCAAGGACATATTGGTGATTGCTGGCTTTTAGCCAATCTTATTTCAATGAGCAGCAATCAAAAAGGCCAAGAAATTTTAAAAAATTCCGTAACAAAAAACGAGGACGATAATTCCTATGATGTTTATTTTAAAGGGATTGATAAAAATATAAACGTATCTTATGAAGAATTGAAACAAGCAAGAAACAAAAACACCTATTCAAAAGGGGACGATGACGCTTTGATTTTTGAAATTGCTTTTGATAAGGCAATAAAAATTTATAGCGAAAATAAAATTTTTGATAAAAAAGAGGACATAAACGGCGGAAATTCAAAGATATTTTCGGATTTATTTTTGGGCGATGACGTATTATATTTTAGAAACAAAGATGATTTTAATAAAGTTTTTGACGATATTGAAAATAACCCAAACGATTATTTTGCGACTTTGACTTTTAAATATGACGGCAAAGTCAAAAAAATCCAAGACGAAAACCAAAGAACCGTAATGCTTGTGGATGAAGAAGCTCACGCGCTTTCGCTAAAAAAAGTTCAGGGTGATAATATCACAATGTCTAATCCCCACGACACTTCCTATGACATTGTAGTCAAAAGAGACAATTTAATTGAACTTTTAGATGATATAACTTATATTAAAAACGATTCAAAAGAAAATTTATTATCAAAAACAAAAAGAATGTTTTCAAATTTCATAGGCGGCGTAAAAGACACATTCAAGAGCATTTTCAATTTTTTTAAATAATAAATATATTTTAACATCTTTATTTTTATCATACTTTTGTCTATTATTAGATTGATAGGATAGTTGTATAATAAATTTATGATTTAGGTCAACTGTCTTAGGTATTAATTATAAAGGTGATAGAAATGGAAAATAAAGAACTTCAAAAATTTTCACAAGCTCGCTTTTTAACTATTTTATTGCTTTCAGTGATAGGTATCGGGCTTTGCGTTGAATTGGGGATGATTTTTTATAAGACTAATTTTATTTTAGACGGCAGTTTTCAAAAGAGCTTTTGCTCGGTATCCGAACTAATCGATTGTGACGGCGTTGCCCAAACAAGCTATGCTCTGACTCTCGGCGTTCCAAATGCCATTTGGGGCTTTATTTTATATTTGATTTTTATATTTTTACTTTTTGTAGATAAAATTAAAGAAAAATTCCCGAATACAATTTTTGATGTCTTTAAAAACCCAAGAAGCTACATTGCAACCATAGGGCTTATTTCATTCATTTTATCCATGGTTTTGGCTTTTATATCAATTAATGTGATTCATAAAATCTGCGCACTTTGTTTTTGTACATATTTTATAAATCTTTTTATTGCACTAATCGCAAGGACAAAAGGCTTCTTTTTGGACGACATTAAAAATACTGTTTTAGATTTCATCGCGGGAGCAAAAAAATATTTCATTTTGTTCTTAATTGTGCTTGTCGGTGTCGCATACGGTTTATATTACCTTGATAAAACACTTATTTTGTCGCCGAAACTAAAAGAAGAAAGTGCTTATAAGGAATTTCAACAAGCAAAAACAAATAAATATGCAGTTAAAGGAAATATCTTGGGGCATAAAAACGCAAAAGTTACGATAAACGTTTATTCCGATATGAATTGTCCTTTTTGCAGAGTCGTCAATATAATGGTTCACAAGGCCGCAAAAGAAAGAAAAATTATCGTAAACGAAGTCAATTTGCCTCTCGATTCTTCTTGTAACAGCCATATCTTTAGGACATTAGGGGGCCATGAAAATTCTTGTTTATATTCAAAATACGCTCTTGCTGCCAAAAAACAAGGCAAAATGTGGGGTGTCATAAACACGTTTTTTGATTATCATCCTCAAGGCGACGAACAGATTATCCAAGAGCTCAAAAAAGCACACTTGGGGCTTAATTATGATAAATTAACTCAAGACGTTAATAGCGAAGAAATAACAAAAGAACTTCTTGATGACATTGAAACAGCCCAAAAAAAAGGAATTAACGCTACTCCGTCTATGGAAATCAACGGTGTAGTCTATATTGGCGCAATGCGTTATGATGAACTGCTGCAAAAGATTGATTTGGCAATCAAAAGAGAAGAAAAATAAAACGCACATAAAACACAAAATAAAGAAGTTATGAAAAAGATAATACTACATGCTTGCTGCGCACCTTGCGCGAGTTATCCGATTGAAAAATTGAGATTAGATAACTATGAGCCTGTAGTATTTTTTTATAACCCGAATATCTTCCCTTACAAGGAATATAAAATCAGACGAGACGAAATTGAGCAGTATTGCCTGAAAAAAGGCGTTGAATTTTATTGTGACGATTATGAGATTAAAAAATTTTATAGTGCTATAAAAGGTTTTGAAAACGAGCCTGAAAGAGGAAAAAGATGTTCAATTTGTCTTAAATTGAGGCTTGAAAAGGCCGCTCAATTTACACTATCAAAAAATATCGCCGATTTTACAACGACATTAACCATATCGCCTCATAAAGATTCAAATACGATTTTTGAAGTTGCAAGAAATGTTGCAAATGACTATGGGATACATTTTTTGGAATATAATTTTAAAAAACAAGATGGCTTTAAAATTTCAAGGCAGATAGCAAAAGAAAACGCAATGTATTTTCAACAATATTGCGGATGTGCGTTTAGCATGAGGCAATAAAAAACAGACGTTAAGAGCTTTTTTAAGTATTTTGTAAAGAAATGTAACAAAATAACATTATAGCGCAATTTTATATTCTTTATATTCTTTATATACTTTATATATATGTAAGCAGTTACAAAACAGAATCGGAAAACCAAAAGGCAGCGATAGCGAAAGGTTTCCGCTCTAACAAAGCTTCAAACATAATACAGGCGGCCAATTCAGCCAAAGATAATTGCTCAATCGCGCGCGAATGCGGATTAGCCCGAAAGCCGCCCCGGCAAAGAAATTCGCCGTTGACAAAACGAAATTAATTAAATTAACGGCCAAAAAAAAGAATTAAATCTTCTAAAGAGATTGTAGAGAGAGGAATAGCGGATTTGGAGTTTAGCCCCCTTGTTAATTTAAGGGGGTTTTGTATTTTTTATTCATAAAAAAAGCAAAAATCTTTTCAAAGCTTGTAAATGCCCTAATTAGCCACTTTGACA
The DNA here is from genome assembly GCA_947624685.1 of Candidatus Gastranaerophilales bacterium. GTDB lineage: Bacteria > Cyanobacteriota > Vampirovibrionia > Gastranaerophilales > Gastranaerophilaceae > RUG14156. The sequence continues at coordinate 17,886 of CANQLJ010000007.1, forward strand.
AGCTTCACAAAATACCTCTTATTCTTCTTTGCAATCGCGCAAAAGTCGCGGGTGAAAGTTTTTTGAACAAATGCATCCAAGTCAATAAAATTTTTAAATTTCTTTGAATAAATATAATTTTGAGAAAAATCCGCCCGATTTTCGCTGCTTTCATTATCCAAAACGCCGCCAAGATTATTCAGGCCCGCGCTGTTGTCTAAATTGCCATCATCAATTTTTAAAACAATCCTATAGTTTTTATCCTTTTGACTGAATTTTGCAGCGCTAAAACCCGTTTCATAAGCTTTTAGGGTATTTAAAACGTCGTTTTTTTCCAAATAATTATCATTCAGCAAAAATTCATCAATCTTATAAGTCATTATGGTGTTTTTTTGCGTTCCTATGGCAAAATAATCCAAATACTTTAAGGAATTATCCAATTGCTTTAATAAATCTTCTTTATCAAAGTCATAGATATAGCAAAAATCGTCATTAAGACTATATTTAAGATTAGAGTCATTGAGATAATGAATTAACTTTTTATAATTATTTTTATTATTTTCCGCGGGCATAAAAATTACAATTTCATTTTTTGATTCAAGTGAAAAATCCTCTCTATCGCTGATTTTGGGATTATCTTGACCCAAAAAATATAAATTATTATTTTTATCCAAAATATTTAAAATTTTTTGATATTGTTTAATTGAAGAGGATAAATTAGAATTTTTATCCAAAAAAATCTTGATTTTTCGCACCTTATCAGGTTTAATCAAAACCAATTTGAGCTCAAAGTTATCATCATTAAATTTTTCAACAAATTTTTTAATTTTAAAATAAGATAAAATATCAGGATATTTAAATCTAATCGCATACAAAAGCGCATAATGATTATCAAGAAACACCATCGGGCAATTCGATTTAAGGTCAATTGTTTTTTCAATTTTAAAAATATCTTTCAATTTCTGTTGAAATTTTTTATTTTTATAAAAAATCGAAATGTTTTTTATGTCGTCAATATTGTTAATATTGGAATTGAGCTTAATTTGATAAAAATCTTCTTTTGCATTTTTTAAAATCAAATTAGAATCAATATTATTTTTTTCAATCAAATTTTTTATGTCATTTAAGTCGATGTCATAGGTTTGAAGGGTGTTGTTTGAAAATCTTATCAGCGCAATTTTATCTAAAACTCCCTTTTCTTTAACAGTTGAAGCAATATTGAGCATTAAAATATTTTTTAATATATCGATACTTTTTTCATCTATGAGAAAATAGTCATTATTTTTGTCATAAAAAACCAAAAAACAATCATATTTTAAATAATATTCATAATCAAAATCGAGCAGTTTAATTGTTGAATCATTTTCCAAAATCAAATTCGTCTTAATAAAAGCCTCGTTTATGGCTTGTTTTTTGTTCGGATAAAAAAATTTCGTCTTTAAATAAAAATCAAACCTGTTTTCTTTAATAAAACAAACAACATCTTTCATCCCCTTTATTTGCATAAATTCATCTTCAATTCTATTGACGTATTCTTCTTCAAGCCGAATCACGTCACATCCTTCAACAAAAAAGCTCATTTTAATGTCATATGTTCTTTGATTTTTAAAAAATAAAATTGATATAATTAAAAGCCCGAGCGCAAAAGCTATGATTATAAAAGAAAAAATTTTTTTCATAGTCTGACTTTTTCATTATTTTGATGAACATTAGAATCGCATACGACTTTATCAAAATAATTCAATCCTTTTAAGACTTCGACATTTTCATTTTGAATTTTGCCCAGTTCGATTTTTTCTTTTTCAATTTTTCCGATATTATCTTTTATATCGATGATTTTATAGATATAACCCTGTTCATCTTCCCTATAGACGCACTTTAGAGGCAAAGTGAAATTATTTTTTTCGTTTTCAATTTCAACATCAGCGCTCATACCTTGATAGAGGCTGCTTGAATTTTGAAGGGAGATTTTAACAATAAAACCGCCCTCATTAAGGCTCGATTTTGCGATATGACTGATTGTTCCGTCATAAATTTTATCCAAAATCGTGACTTTGACTTCTTGGTTTAATTTAATGCCGCTGATGTTTTTTTGATTAACCATAATTTCAACTTGAAAACCTTGTGAGTTAATCAATTCGACAACGGGGTCAGATTCTTTTAAGATTGCCCCAATATCGCAAAATTTTTGAGAAATATACCCGTCATAGGGCGCTATAATTATATTATAGCTTATTTGCTTATTTAAGTAATTAACTTTTTCTTTTTCTATCTCAATTTCTTTTTCAAGACTTTTTAATTCAAAATACGCGTTTTCCCAGTCATTATCAGATATTGCGCCCGCTTTATGCAAAACATCCATCCTCTTATAATAGCTTTTTTGCTTGTCTAAATTGACCTTAGCTTCTTGAAGCCTTTGGAGTTCTTCGTTTTTTTTGATGTTATATAAAGCACCATCTAATCTTGCGATTACTTGGCCTTTTTTAACAAAATCCCCTTTTGAATAGGGCAGAAAAATTAATTTTCCTTCGCTTTGAAAGCTCAAAATCGTGCTGAGGTTGGATTTTACAAGCCCGTGGTAAGAATTTTGAGAGTCTTTTTTTGATATTTCAATATAATTTATGTTTTTGTATGTCGTTTTATTCGTGCAGGAACAAAGCAAGACTATAGCTAAAAATGTGATTAAAAACTTGAAATTTTTCATTTACAAAGATTTTAAGCCAAGTTTTTTTAAAATTAATTATACAAATTTCCTAGTCATTTGTTTGGCGAAGAATTAGCCCATTTATGGTGATGTTAGGGCTATAGTTTGTTTTTGACATCAAAATTGTCTCGTTTGTTTTGATGTTATATCCCCAGGTGCCAAGGAAGATTTTGTTGTTGTTTTTATCTAAAACATAGCTTAAAACCACAACCACATCGTCGTTTTCATAGCTGAACCCCAAAGGCTCAATGTCATAGCGGTATTTCACAAGCTGTGTGTTTTGCCAATCAAGGTAATAGTTTTTTATCGCATTATCCAAATTATTTAATTTAATCGTATAAGAATCGTCCTTAGGTGCTTCATCAGCGGATAAAAAATGAACATACAGATATGTTTTATAGATTCCTCCAAGAGTCGAACCCACTTTTTCTTTAATCAGAAGTTTTTTATTATCCCTGCTCCAATCGACAAGCACAAGACCGCGATACAGGTTTTTATAGTATTGTTTGACGCCTGCGTCAATTATGGGGATTCGTTTTTTCGCGTTATGGTCATATTCCAGGATTCTTCTTGTTTTATTTTTTGTCATATCCAATTTTTCAACATAAAATTCCGATGATATTTGATTATCCTCGGGAAAGAAATAGTATCTCGGGTATGCGATATAATGAATTGAATTATCAGCAACATAATAAGGATATGAATAGAGATTTTTTTTAATATCTTCGATATTTAATTCTCTTGTGCCTTGGGGATAATTATATCTTTCAAAGCGATAGGTGGGGTTTGGGACATAATATTTTTTATCTTGAGGTTCATCTTTTTTATAATTTTTTCTTTGTTCAATGGGAATATCTTTAGATTCTTCTCTCCATTGTTCAACGGTTTCAACCATCTTTGGATAGGTAATTTCTTTTTTTGGTTTTTTGAGACTTTTTATTTTTGTTATCGGTTTAGAATTTTTAATTGAATCAAGTTTAGCTTTTGCGTCAAACTTAACATCAAGCGCAAAAGAAAAAACCGGAAAAAGAAAAAACGATGACACGAAAAAAAATATAAAAACAGATTTTTTTAACTTTGGCATCTTTTTAAACCAAACCTTCTTTAAGGGCGACAATTGCGGCTTTTGTTCTATCCGTTAAATATAATTTTTGCAAAATATTATGTACGTGAGCTTTTGTGGTTGAAATTGATACGACAAGTTTTTGTGATATTTCTTGGTTTGACAGGCCATCGACGATTAAAGAGAGGACTTCAAGCTCTTTTTTGGTAAGACCGTATTTTTTATTTGCATCTTTTTGATTTTTTGTTTGAGATTGGTTTTCATTGTCGTTTTGAATGCTGGATAGCACTACCCTTGCGATTTGAGAATCAATCCAGGCTGATTTTGTCGCAACGGTATCAATTGCATTAATTAAATTTTCTCCGCTTGAACCTTTCATGATATACCCGTCCGCTCCGGCTTTAAAAGAAGCAAAAATGTCTTCTTTACTGTCTCGCGATGTAAACATCAATATGGAACAGTCGAGCTTGAGTTCTTCTTTGATTTTTTTTGTTGCGCTGATTCCATCCATCTTTGGAAGTCCAATATCCATTAAAATCACGTCAGGGTTATATTTGCTTGCCATCATAACGCCTTGAGCACCGTCCGTTGCTTGGGCAATGAGGTTATATTTAGGCGTGTTTTCGATTTTGAGCGCAAGCCCCATCCTTGTAAACTCATGGTCTTCAACAAGTAAAATGTTAATCTTTTTTTCCGTCATAAAACTACCTTACAATCATTGATTGAATTTTTTAATTCAAAAGTAAATTTAGAACCTCGATTCGGCTCGGATTCGACATAGATTTTTCCGCCATGGGCTTCTATTATTTGCCTTGAAAGATATAACCCAAGCCCGGTTGAGCTCGAGCGTTTTTGATCAGTCCCTTGGCAAAAGCGATTAAAGAGTTTATTGCAGTCTTCTTTTGACAGTCCGATGCCATCGTCAATTACATCCACTTTGAGGTCTTTATTTTTCTTTGTGAGATTGACTTTGACGTTGGTGGAATTTTGCGAATGGCTGATTGCGTTTCCGACCAAATTCGTTATAACTCGTCTTATCTCGTTTTTATCCGCATTAACAAAGATTTCTTTGTCTTTGCTTGAATTGTTTATGTTGAGTTTGATGTTTGATTTTTGTGCTAAAGGCAAAAGCTCATTAAAACATTCGTTTGTGAGCTTTAATATGTCAAATTTTGTTTTACAAAGATAAGTTTTGCCCGCTTCATACCGATACACTTCCAAAAGCGCATTAACAAGCCCGAGCATATCTTCCGAGCTTTTTTTCATCGCAACAAAAAGGTCATTTTGTTTTTTTGAAATAGCCCCCAACTGTTCATCAAGCACAAACTCCAGCCCCGAAATAGTGGCCAGAAGCGGGGTTCTTAAGTCATGGGTCAAAGTCGCGATAAAATCGTCTCTCAATCTTTCCGTTTCTTTTTGATAGGTGCAATCCCTTATCACCGCAACAAAAAACTTGTCTTTATCATTGAAAGCTTGGGCGATACTAATTTCAACGGGGATTTTGATGTCTTTTTTATAATTTATTAAGCTGTAATTTCTTAAAAACAATGTTTCATTTTTTATTAAATCAGCTTTTGAAAATTGTTTTTTTTCGCTTACTATAAGGTCAAAAAGATTCTTTTGCAAAAGTTCTTTTTTGTTTTGTCCGAAAAGATTAAGAGAAGCATTATTCAAGTCGGTTATTTTCAAATCTTGGTTAAAAAGTATGATACCATCAGCACAGCTTGATATAACGGCATTTAGCTTTGAATTTGACTGCAAAAGCTCGTATGTTCGCTCTTGGATTGTATTTTCAAGGTCTTTAGAATAGTTTTCGAGCTTTTTGTTTGCAATTTCGAGTTCTTTTATTTTTTTATCAAGTTCTTTTTTAAGCCTTGTTTGCACAAGTGCATTTTTGATGTTTATGATTAAACTTGTGTTATCCCAAGGTTTTTCAATGTATTTAAAGATTCCTATATCGTTAATTGCGCGAATGGCGTTTTCTTTGTCGGCATAACCTGTCAAAAGTATTGTCGTTACGTCTTTTTGGATTTTCTTTGCTTCGCTTAAAAAGTCGATTCCGTTCATTTTGGGCATAATGAAGTCACTTATTATTAAATCAACTTCATTTTTTTTAATATAATCAAGCGCAGGTTTTACTTCGTTGAAAGACGTGATATTACTGAAACCTTCAAGCCCTAAAAGCATTGAAAGAGTTCTGGTGACCATACTTTCATCGTCTACTATGAGTATTTTACCCGACTTATCCATAATAAAAAGATAAGATATTTTTTTGTATAATACAAATTATTAACAAAAATATAAAAAACTTAAAAATTTAGCAAGAAATTTTGTTTATTTGTTTTTTTAGGGTATAATAGCATGTGAAATGAATTTGGAAAATTCAAAATCGGGAAAATGAAACTAAGATTACGACAATACGATTATAAGCCATTAACAACAATGCCGCATAAAGCCAAACCGGGCATTGAGGCGCAGCCGCCCCTTCCGGATTCGAAGTTTTCTCTTTCCGAGATGTCCTTCACTTCATCACTAGACAGCACCATCAACACATTTTCGAAAATATTAGACAAAAAAAATAATCAAATTGTTTACACAAACGCCCAAAAGCTAACACAAACCATTGATAGCATTTTGGGCGATTCTTTATTTGAAAAGACTTTAAAAAAAGCGGGAATTGCGATTAATTCAACAAAAGACGAGCTTGCCATCAAAAACAGAAGCTTTATAAAAGATTTTCTAAACACTGTTAAATTTCCAATCTATGACTTGCCTTTAAATATCTTTTCTTCAATAGTATCTAAATTTAAAAACTTCAATGGGCCGATAGGCAAGCTTTCTAATTCGATTTTAGATTCGCAATTTTTTACAAAAAGAGCAAATAACCTCTCTCGCCAAAAGAACTATGAGCTTGCGCTTGACATCTTGGCACAGTTTGCTCCTTCAAAAACGGGCGAAAAATTAAACCTCAACAATCTAAGCGAAAATTTTAAAGATAACGTATCTAAAAAAATTACAAAAATCGTCACAAACTATGATTCCAGAGACGAAAGAACCTTAAACCGCATCGCGACTTCGACTGTTTCTGCGATATATGGCGCAAACGACTTTTTCAATATTTCGATGCTTGAAAAAGATGACGAAAAAGAAGCCAAAAAAGCTCAAAAAGGCCGCTTTAAACAAGAAATGTCCAGAATGGCGCTCAGCGCCGGAATCACATTTATCACACTGGGTGCTTTAAATAAACACATTAAATCAATGACGGGTAACGCTTTTATTATCGCGGCAAGCGCCCTTATTTCAGAAGTCGTTTCAAGACTGTTTACCAAAACGCCGCTCAAACCCTTGAGCCCGAATGAAGCTTATAAAAAAGCTCAAAAAATGAAACAATCCAATAAAGAAAATACCGTTGGAACAATCCCCGAGACAGAAGACGACTCTAACCCCGCTTTTAAGAGCAAAATGAGAGATACAAGAATTATCTTTGGCGATTTTGCCCAAAGCGACGGAACATTTGCCCCATTAAAAACTTTGAGCAAACAAAACGCCAAAGAAGCGCTTAACTTTACATCTTCAAAATCCAAAAAAGAAAGACTAAGCCTCAAAGCAAAAATTGGGATGATACTTGGAATCACAAGCGCCGTCTATCTTTTGAGCATGGCTTTAAAAGGAAAATATAAAAATTCCATCGACAAGAAAAAATTAGTTGAAAAATATAACAGCTCCATCCAAAGCTTCATTAACGACGACAGATATTTAGATGAATACGCATTATCAGGCATTAAAGAGCTCCATGATGCTTCGAAGAAAAATAAATTTAAGCTTCCGAAGTTTTTTGAAAATATATTTAACAAAAAAGTTACCTTAGATTTATCGCAATTGAAAGAAAATATAACAAATCTTCAAAACTCTCCCGATGCTTCTTCGATAAACAAAGAGCTTGAAACATACATCAAACACATCGATTATTTAATAAGATTAAACGAAAACAATCCCAAAATCGAATTTTGCCAAAAGCGCTCTTTAATCTTATCGAGCATAGGTCAAGGCCTAAGCAAGGTCTTCAAAAACCTCTACAGCCTCTTTAGCGCGCCGGGGTGGGTTGTTGATGCAATGATTTCAAAACGTTTCAAAAAGACCAACGAAACATTTGATATGGTTACAAAAAAACTCGGTTTGGACAAAAAATGTGACTATAAAAAAGAAATTAAAGCATTAAATGAAATTATCAAAAGCGCAAAAACATCCAATTCAACGGATTGGAAAAAAGTTATCCAAACAATTCAAAAAAGAACGAGAAATTTCGATTCGGAAATTGAAACAGGCGACCTGGCGGCATTTTCAAGAACCATGGTCACCGCAATTTCGACATATTTCTTTGTAAACGACTATACAAACAAAGTCTTGATTGAATCGGAAGGAAAAAATATTGACCAGGCAAAAGAAGTTCGAAATGAAAGAATAGCCCACAAAATCGCTAATTTCTTTATTAACGGAACGCTTATGAACCTGTTTAACACGGTATTCAAGAAACCTTTGAACAACAGTTTATTACAGGCAACTTTAATTGCTGCGGCAACCGAAACAACAAACGAATTTTTAGTCAGAAAATCAATCTGTCAGCCGATTACCCCTCAAAAATCAAAACAAGATATTTTAGATTATGAACAAAAACAATTAAACAGAAAAGGGCCGATGGGCGCTTGGAGCAAGTTTTTCAAAAAAATCACGGGTAAAAAATCGTTGAGCGAAAAAACAAAAGTATAAATTTTTTCCTTATTCCAATTCCCCCCATTCAAAATTCAAAATTCAAAATTCAAAAAATTTACCATTGCCAACTTGTGCCACTCGACATTATTAATTCATATCTTATAATATTAATAAATAAACACAAAGAAAAAGGAAAAAGATATGGATGACAAAAAAGACAACAAAAACCCTTTTCAAAATAATGAAGAAAGTGAAGAAACCCTAAACACTCAAGAAACCGAACACAAAGAGGAAAATAAGGAAGAAAATAAAATTCAACAAGAAGCCGATGTTGATTCAACTGAAGATTCTAATGAAGACCCTAATAAAGACTCCAATAAAGAATCAAAAGACAGCTATAAAGAAAAATATGAAGAATTAAACAATAAATATTTAAGACTTGCCGCTGATTTTGATAACTTCAGAAAAAGAACAATCCAAGAAAAACAAGACCTCTCTGAATTTACAACTTGCGAAGTCTTAAAAAAAGTCGTTCAAATATTAGATACTTTTGAGCGTGCAAACGAACATCTAAAAAATATCGAAGAACCTAAAACCCTAAAAGAAGGCTATGATGTTGTTTATAAACAATTCATCGACACATTAAAAAAACTGGGGCTCGAGGAGATTGAAGCAATCGGAAAAGAATTTGACCCCCAAGAACACGAAGCCATAACCCAAGTCGAAAGTGATGAAATTGAAGCGGGACACGTTGCTCTTGTTGCTCAAAAAGGATATAAATATAATAAAAGAATCGTCAGACCAGCATTTGTAGGAGTGGCAAAGAAGAAAGAAGATGAATAAGACAATGGACTATTATGAAATATTAGGTGTGGAAAAAAACGCATCTAAAGATGAGATAAAAAAAGCATTTCGCCAAAAAGCAAGGCAATATCATCCGGATGTTAATAAAGCGCCCGATGCTGCTGAGAAATTTAAAGAAATAGGAAAAGCCTATGAAACCTTATCTGATGATAACAAAAGAGAAATCTATGACAGATACGGCGAAGACGGCTTAGCTAATGCGGGATTTAACCCGAATGCTTTTGATATAGGAGATATTGATTTATCCGAAATATTTTCTTCATTCTTTGGCGGCGGCTTCCCGGGAGGCTTTTCACGAGGTTATGAAAGAAACCCAAATGCACCTTCAAGGGGCGAAGATTTAAGATTAGATATTGAAATAGATTTTTTGGAAGCTTGTTTTGGGCTTGAAAAAGAATTGAAAATCAATCATCTTGAACCTTGCGAATCATGTAACGGTACAGGTATTGAAAAAGACGCAAAAGATACCGTCTGCCCCACTTGCCACGGCTCGGGGCGCGTTCAACAATCAACAAGAACGATTTTGGGGTCATTTACATCTGTCACGACATGTCCTACTTGCCATGGCAGCGGAAAAAATCCAAAAGCCTTTTGCAAAGCTTGCAGAGGCTATGGAGCAATTGAAAAAGAAAAGAAAATCACAATCAAAATCCCAAAAGGAATTGAACACGGCTCTAAAATGCGCGTTGCAAACGAAGGAAACGCGGGAAGAAACGGCGGAAGAAACGGCGATCTTTATGTTGTAATCCACGTTAAACCTTCAAAAGAATTTTTAAGAAAAGGTTTTGATATTTATAGCGAAATTGAAATATCAACTCCCGAAGCGGTTTTAGGATGCGAAACGGAAGTCAATACCATCTATGGCAAGGTCTTGGCGACAATTCCAAAAGGATGTCAAAATGACCAGGTGGTGACCCTGAAAGGTCAAGGCGTACCTTATCTTGGTAGCGAATCGCAAAAAGGGAATCATTATATTACAATAAAAGTTGCGATTCCAAAGAAACTTTCGACTCAAGAAGAAAAATTATATAAGGAATTGTTTATTCTATCTAAGCAGCAAAACAAAGATGGAATCATAAATAAAATGAAATCTGCCTTTTCTTCAAATACGTAAAATAAAAAGGGGTGAAAAATTATGATGGGTTTTAAAAAGAAAACAATATTAACTGTAGCTTTTGCTTTGTTTATAAGTTTATATGGCACAAACTCAGTGTTTGCAAGCAAATTACCGTCTGATGTATGGAATTATATCCATAGCTATCTTCCAAAAGCCCAACAGAGGTTTGACAGCGTCGTTGTCGTAAACGAAAACACAATGTATATCCCGCTTTATCCCCCAAGCACAACGACCGTAGATAAAATCCAAGCGCAATATGTTTACCCTTCAAATACTACATTATCGGCACTGCCTGAGGTAGTTTTGTTGAATAACGGCTATTCGCTTTTGAAAGTTTTTAAAGATAAAGACGGAAATTATACACTTACAAAAAAAGACGACCTTCCGCTCAAAGTTCGTCTGGGCTTGATGCCGCAGGATATGCTGACGCCGGTTGGATTGAAGATGCCCGAGAGCCTTAAGCTCACTTTGGGCGATTTATTAATCCCATCAAAACAAGACGGCACCTTGACGCTTGATAGCGACTATAAACAAAAGTTGAATTTTTATAATCCGACCGTAAAAAGAAATGAATTCATCTCAAGCGCCGAATTTCAAAACAAAAAGACCTTCATAAACCCGAAAAATTCTAAATTTATTGAAGTCTATGACGAAAAATCCAAAAACCCTCTCTATGAATTAAAGCTGTCTTCGATGCCTTTAAAAATCGTTTCTTCGTCTAAATCTAAAGTCGCGCTTGTTTTATATTGGAATTTAAAAAACCTTGAAATAATTGATTTAAACGACGAAAGAATAATCGCCACAATCCCGATTGACGCAACGGCATCCGATGTCACTTTGGATAAATCAAAAAACATCGCCTATGTCACAAGCCAAAGCGCAAAAAGCATCTATGTCGTAAACCTCAACTCGATGCAATTGGATAAAGTAATTAAACTGGACCAAAAACCCTCCAAAATCGCCTATTGCGAAACAGACGACACAATAGCTTTTTTTGATGAATTTACTTCAAAAGTCTATAGCTTAAGATATGTCGATTCTCAAGCCATCGTAATTCCGCAGGAAAATGTTAATAATGTTTCAAAAATCTTGATTGATAAAAATAATATTTATGCAATTTCAAGAACCGACAGCGAATTACATATCTTTGATAAGGCGCAAAATAAGCTCATTAACACAATCACACTTGATAAAAAGCCGACTGACGCTATTTTATATAACGGCAAAATCTTCGTTTTGTGTTCAAAAGAAGGTTTCTTGGATATTTATGACATAAATGAACAAAAAATCGTCTCAAAAGAACCGCTTTCAAAAGACGGATTTTATTCTAACATGACGCTCATTCCAAACGACAAAAACATCCTTATAACGGGGATAAATTCGAAAAATTATCTTTTGTTTAATATCGACAAAATGAAATTAACAAAAGTCCAAGAATCCTACATCGATGTTGCTAACATCGTCATTATGGATAAAAACACAGCGACCCCCAATTTATAAGAAAAAATTTATAAGAAAAAACTATGCAGCTATCTCAAGACGTTAAAACGGTTAATTTAAAATATTTTGATGAAAAAACGGAAAATATCCTATCCGAGCTTGAAAAAACAAAAGAACAATTTTGGAATCTCGATAGGCAAAGCGCCAATTTTTTAAATTCCTTAATCAAAATAAATAATTCAAAAAACGTCCTTGAAATAGGTACATCCAATGGCTATAGCGGCATTTGGATTTTAAAAGCGCTTATTGAAACAAAAGGCAGATTGACGACAATTGAATATTGGGAAAAAAGACAAAGAATTGCAAGAAGCTATTTTGAAGCCTTATTCGATTGCGATATTGTTACGCCCAAAATCGGCTCTGCGATTGTCGTTATGGAAGATTTAGAAAAAGAAATCCAAAACAAAAAACGGGAATTATTCGATTTTGTTTTTATTGACGCAAACAAAAAAGAATACCTCGATTATTTTAAATTGGTCGATAGAATCCTTAAGCCAAAAGGAATTATCCTGGCTGATAATATTTTATCGCACTATGAAAAGGTTTTGCCTTATGTTAATTCGCTTTTTGAAAATGAAAACTATCAATCGCAAATTTTGCCGCTTGGAGCGGGTATGATGCTATCATATAAAGAAAAATAGTTTTTTAATTTATGCTACTGCGCTAAAGCTTGATGATGTTGATGATGATGTTGATGATGTTGATGATGCTGATGATGATGCTGAGGCTGCGCCATAGCTTGAAATTGCACTTGAAGCTGCGCCATAAGCAATTACGCCCGCTGTTTCAGATGATTGAGTTGTTGAAGGTGAAAAAGATGAAGGGTTTGAATTTTTATTATTTGAAGCAAAAGTATTATTATTTGAATAACTGCCTAAATTTGAATAACTGCCCGAATTTTTATAAGAGTTAAACGATGAATTTGAAACAAAATTTACACCCGCTAAATAGCCAAACATTTTTTACTCTCTTTCTTTTGAATTTCCAATTATTAAGATAAGTTTAGTTATTTTTATCTCACAATTATATAAAAACGATATAAAAAATTGGATTTCAAGGGGAGCGGTTTTTGTTACAATTCTTAATTTTTGTTTTTAGGGTTTAGATATTTTCAAAATTAATTCTCGATAGAATGTTATTATAATCGTTGTTTGAAAGTTCTTCATAATTTTGTAATTTTTTTAATTGTTTTGATGCGTTTTGAATCGATTTATCGAGAGTTTTTAATTGTTCTTTTTTGCTATCGAGGTTAAAAGTATTATCTATCGCTTTCTTTTCCATCTTTAATTCGCTATATTCTCTTTTAATTTCTTCCCTTGTTGAGCCGTTTAAGATTTCATCATATTTATTTTTTAGTTCAATATTTTGTTTTTTATAGGCTTCAACTTTATTGAGAAATAATTGGATTTCGTTTCTTTCTTTTTCAAGGCTTTTGAGCTTTGCGCAATTTAAAAAATATACGACGGAATCTTTGTCTTTTAAGTCATTGACTGTGTCTTGGACGATATTTTTGCTTATTGAAATCAAATCTCTAATATAATTTGAATTTAGGGAAGATATTTTTTGTTTTTTGAAGCTCAATAATGAATTTGCGGTGCTCAAAAGGATATTATTGTATTTATATTTTTCATAATCCGAATCATCATTACAATCAAAATCTTCTCTTGATTCAATTTTGCCGTTTTCTTGGCTTAAGATGTCGATTTTTGAATTGACTTCAAGGAGTTTTTGTTTTTTCTCGTCTTCTTTTGAGATTACTTTTTTATTTTCTTCAATTTGGTTATACAAAGAAGATAATCTGTCTAATACATAGTTTAATTCTTTCATTTTGCTATCAATGGAGCTGAATTCTTGTTTTTTGGGCAAAATGATTCTTTCGACTTTTTCAATCTTCTGTTGAATAATCAGAGCTTTTGCTTGGCAGTATTCAAGCTTTTGTTTATAAGCTTGAATTGCTTCATTTGCGGCATTGAGTGCAAGAGTGCAATTTTGAATTTTTTTCTCGTCGGTTGCGGAATATATGATTCTTTTAAACCTTTTGATTCTTTTTTCGTTTTCCGAGATTTTTATATTCGCAAGCGCCAAATCCTTACAATTTTGGGCTTTTTGGGCTTTAAAAATTTCATAAATCGTCTTTAGCCTTTGATAGATGTTGATTTTATCATAGATTTCTTTGTTATTTTCAATGGATTTAATTTCATTATCCAATTCATCCCTTCTTTGAACCAAAAGTTCAAAGTCTTTTCTGAGTTTTTCAACTTGTCTTTTTCTTTTTATGAGTTCTTCTTTTGCTTTTGAAGGATTTGAAGAAACGGGAACTTCAAGAGAAATGTTGCCTTTGGATTGGGTGCGGATTGTTTTTATTACTTTTGCGCAATAATCATTGTAATTTTCATCAAAATAATCATTATCAATATATTTTTGAATTGTTATAAAATATTGCTGCAATCTTCTTTCAAAGCCGGGGAGTGTTTTTGCCCAAAGATGAAAATCCAAATCGCCCCTTCTTGAATTACAATCGGCGCAATCGCAAAGATAGTTTGATAATTTATCTGCTCCGCCTTTAGATTGGGGCAAAATGTGCTCTGCCGTGGGGATTGATTCAAAAACAAAACGGCGCGCAAGTTCTTTTGAAGTGAGCTCCTTGTTTGCATATTTAACGAAAAATGAATCGACGTTGTTTTCACTTGTGGGCATTTTGGAAGCTATTTGTTCAATTTCTTTTCTTTTTTCTTCGTCGTTGACTTTGATTTTAACGCCATAGATGAATCTTTTTCTTGAGAATAATTCTTCGCTTTTTCCTTCAATTTGGGCTTTATATTCTTTTATGGCCTGATTTAGGGTGATAAGCTCATTTTTATCTTCGATATTATATTGAATATATTCGTTTAATTCATCAATTACTTCCATTTGCTTGTCGATTAAGGCGTTGATTGATTTTTGAGCTTGGAGCTTAACAAGCTCAATTAAGCTCATTTCGGGGTTTTCAAGTGCAAGCGTTTTTATAACATTAATTACTTTTTGCTTGATGGGCCTATATATCGAGATTTTTTCTTCATCTTGTTTATTTGTGAAAATCGAATCATCTTCATATTTTTCAAACGCTTTTACAAGCTCCGCTCCCTTTTTGTTTGCAATGTCATTAGAAAAATCCTCTATTTGTTCATTTGTGAGCATTATTTGCCCACATGCCGGACAGCGGAGGTTTTTTAGGTCTTTAATTTTGAAATTGCTTTCGGAGCAGTGCTTTTCGCCAAATGAAATTTGAAATGTATCGTATTTTAAAGTGTTTAATTTTAGAGAATTTTCGCGATTAACTAAAAACGGATTTTGCGCATAATTTACTATAGTGCTTGAAGCGCTGTTATTTAGGGGTAGGCGATTTATATTATTTTTAAATATTTGAAAGTTTATTTTCATAGTCTTTTTCGTTGTTGATTGGTTCTTTTTGTATAAGTTCTATTGCGCAAAGTGCGCTTAATTCAAGGTCTTGCCAGTATTTTTCGTTTGAAAAGGTGTCAGGATTAGCTAAAGCATAATCACAGATTCTTATAATTTGTTTAAGGTTTGATATACTTTGAGCAATGATTTTATAGATGTTCCCCAAGGTCGTTTTTCTTTTGATTTCGTCTTTTGAAAGGGAAGAATCATTTATGATTTTGATTAGATTTTCAAAGTTTTCAATTGAATTGTCGTTTTTTTGGTTCAAATCAGCCCAAAGATATAAAACCATCGCGCAAAAGCTGTCGCTATAGCTTATTTCGCTTTTATTGACGCGCGCTTCAAAAAGACCTCTGGTGATTTTGGCTTCTTTTGCTTTTGTCATTTTAATTATATCATCAAAGTCACCCAAAAAATTCTTATCATTACAATATTGTTTCAATACGGATTCGACGTTTTGGGTTTGTTCTTTTGTTTCTTCTTCTAAATTTGCATTACCCATCATCGCACAAAGCGCACTTAAGCCTTTTTCATCGAGGTTATCGAGGCTTTCTTCATATAACATATCGCAAAACAAAAGCGGGTTCATCCCTTGAGACTTAGATAATATCTCGCCCTTGGGGCTCAATTGAAAACCGTTTTTAGACATTTGCCAGATATATCCGCCTTTAAGAAGCATTTTTTTGTAGTTTTCAAATTTTTTATACAGGCTTTCTTCGCGCCTTAAAAAATCATCCAAATTGCAAGTTTGCTTTGCAACATACATTTTAAAAGATTTATTGATTAAATCTCTGATGTCGCGGTTATTTTTTATGTTTAGTGCCATTATTGGCGCATCGGGGTGAAATTGGCTTCTTAAATCGTCAGGAGGCGAATTTATGAGACTATAAGCAAGCTCAAGCTCGTCTTGTCTTTGGTTTTCACGATTTTGATTATTTGTTGTATAAAGATTAAATAATATCACGTTTCCGATTTCATCAATCCCGCGGCGGCCTGCGCGTCCCGCCATTTGATGAAATTCATTTGCGCTTAAAGGCTTTGTTTCAAGGGATTTTGTTTCAGGGTTATAGGCTTGATAGGTCGTATCCGATATGACGACGCTTCTAGCGGGCATGTTGATTCCGGCGCCGAGGGTGGAAGTTGCAAAAACGACTTTTAAAAGTTTTTTTGAAAAAAGTTCTTCAATCAGCTTTTTATATTGAGGAAGCTTTCCCGCATGGTGGACACAAAAGCCTTTTAAAAGCATCGAAGGGTCAAAGTCGTGGCCTAAATAGACATTTTTTTCTTTATATTCATCTAAAATTTCTTGGATTTTTTTCTTTTCTTCGTCGTTTAATAAATCAATTCCGCTTTGTTGAACCTCAAAAAGCTTATCTTCACATGCTTGTTGAGACAATTTAAAAAATATCGCGGGCAGATAATCGCCCTTTTTCATATCTTTAATTAAATCGCAAAGCTCATTTTTGCCTTTTGGTTTTATCGCAATAATTTCTTTTGAATCATCATCCGCCATAAATTGCGCAATGAGCTTGATTTTGGTGCTTGATAGATTAGGATAATTTTCTTTTAATATATTTTGAAATTCGTCTGTTGTTATTTCATTATTTATTTGTTGATTTTTTAAAACAAGCGGTTTTAATTCATCAAAAGTCTTTTGATATTCTTTTTCATCTAATTTATAAAATTGGTTTTTATCGTGTTTTTCTCGATATAAAACAGCCAAAGCCTCTTTTTGTCTCTGTGTAGGATAATCATCAAATATCACTTTTGATTTTATAAGGGGCGAAAAGCTGTTTTGTCTGTTTTTATCATACAAATTCCATATCAAAGGCACGGGGCGATTTTGAGGCATTATTTCGACTTTTTTTGTTTCATATGAATTATTTAAACCGTTAATCCAGTCGCAAAAATGCTCACTGTTGCCGATTGTCGCCGATAAGCATAGAACTTGGATATTTTTTAGGGCACTGTTTAAAATCGAATACTCCCAAACGCTTCCTCTTTGGGGGTCTGAAATATAGTGCGCTTCATCAAAAATTACCGTTTCAATGTCGTTTTGGATGTCATCAGAATTATTATCATCAAAATTAGACGATTGATTATCGAAAATTTCGCATGTCATAATGACAATCGGTGCATTAGGGTTAATTTTTCTGTCGCCCGTTAAAATCCCTACGTTATTTGCGCCATAAATTTTACAAAACTCATCATATTTATCATTGGCCAAAGCCTTAATCGGGACGGTATAGAGCGTTCTTTTGCCTTTGCTTAGATTATTTGTCGCGCAATAATGAGCAATTGCCGTTTTTCCCATGCCTGTTGGCGCGCAAAATACGACGCTGTTACCTTCATATAATTCTTTAGCACATTCTATTTGGCTCTCATCAGGTTCAATTTGATGAATTGTACCATCTTTTAAAGTAATTTTTGGAAGCTGAAAATATTTTTTTTCTATCGTTGAATTAAAATCATCCTCGAAGTTATTTTGCTCAACAAAATTACCTTTAAAAGCAATATTTGGGAAATAATAATTTAATTTTTCAAATGAATCATTTTTTGCGTTATGAATAAAAGAATCGGCTTTAAAAACATTTTTGTTCTTAAAAAAAACTTTACGAAACGGTTTATAACAAAGCGTGCTTGAGATTTTCATAGGTTTAAAGGTTATATATTTTCATACTTTCTTTTAATCATTTAAAACCTCTGAAAGAAAAATTTTGCACGCTGTTGGAACAATTTTAAAAATTGTTTAATATTCTTAACATCCACAGCTCAACCCGGCACAGAGGTTAATTCCCTGGCCCGTTATACCTTTGGCATCGTCAGACATCAGATATTGACAGAGTTTGGCAACTTCAATCGGCTCGATAAAACGTCTTTGAGGCGTCACATCAAGCACTTCTTTTCTTTCTTTTTTATCAAGAGTATTTTCAATCATCGGAGTTTCAACAAAACCGGGGTTTATTTGATTTATTGTAATATTATATTGCGCAACTTCAAGAGCAAGCGCTTTTGTAAAACCCGTATATGCTGATTTTGTCGCGGAATATAACGTAGCATTAGCTTCTCCCACAACGCCCGAGATTGAACCGATATTAATTATTCTTCCCCATCTGTTTTTTTTCATGCCTTTAATCACAAGGCTTGATAGTATATAGGCGGATTTAAAATTGACATCCAAAAGATAAGTTATCTCATCGAGCGTCATTTTTTCAATGGGTTTATTGATATATTGCCCCGCACAATTGATTAACACGTCAATATCGGAGTTGAAATATTGATAAGCCTTGTTATATAAGGTTTCAAGCTCATAAATATCCACTAAGTCGCAGGGAAAATAGTTTATTTTATCAAGATTTCTTCTTCCCGTTAAAAAAACGTCATTGTCTTTTGATAATAAATTCGATATTTCAAGCCCGATTCCGCTTGTGGCGCCCGTGATTAGAATGTTTCTCATAAATCTTCGTTTCCTAACTGTTCATCTATATTTATGCCTGATGAGGCAATTAATCTGTCACAAAATTCTTTTAATATCTCTATTCTTTGATTTTCGTCCAATTCCCGAAGCATCTCAAGCGCCAGATGGACATTTGGGTTTTTGTCATACCATCTTTTATAATCGCGAGGGTTAAAATTTGCAACATCTTTAATAATTTTTGTGTAATTTCTGTCAATATAATCAGATTCTTTTAAAATCATATCAATTGCAATTTCACATTGAATTTCTTTAGGGATGTCTTTCATTAAAGCCATAAAGGCGCTTAGATACCGGTTTTTCTCGTACCACCTTCGATATATTTTTTTCATAATTTTATTATATCAAAGAAAAAAATTAATTTTTTTGATTTTTTTGAGGTTTTTTTAAAAAAAAGACTTGCAACATAAGCTTTTTGACAGTATAATCCACATAAGAGATAAAGAAAGGGGTTCAATAATGAACAAAGAAGAATTAGTACAAGAAATTGCAAAAAAAGCTAAAGTTACTCAAAAAGAAGCTTCAGAAGTATTAGGCAGCTTCGTTGAAACTGTCCAAAAAGCAGTTTCTAAAGGAGACAAAGTTACTTTAGTCGGCTTTGGTACATTCGAATCAAGAAAAAGAGCAGCTAGAACAGGCAGAAATCCTCAAACAGGAAAAGAAATCAAAATCGCAGCAAAAACAGTTCCTGCATTTTCTGCCGGTAAAAAATTCAAAGAATTAGTAAACAAAAAATAGTTCTTTAATTTTTAAAAATATAAAAAGCGCCTGATATATAAAGTATTGGGCGCCTTTTTTATTTTTATTTTTATTTTTTATTTTTATAGCCTTCGCAAGCGCAAAACGCCGCTAGCTTCATTTATTACATCATTTCGCGCCCTTTTAATTTAATTAAACATTAATTGACCTTATTGAAGACAACAGAAATTTCGTATATTCGTCTTTAGGGTTATCGAAAATCTCTTTTGTTTCGCTGAATTCAACGATTTTTCCTTTGTTCATAACAGCAATAGAATCACTTATGTAGCGAACTAAATTAAGGTCATGGGAAATAAAAAGAATTGTCAAATTGAGCTTTTGCCTTAAATCAAGCAAAAGATTAATTATATTTGCGCTGATACTCACATCAAGCGCGCTCACGGGTTCATCTGCCACAATGAACTCGGGCTTTAATATTAAAGCCCTCGCGATTGCAATTCTTTGCCTTTGGCCGCCTGAAAATTCGTGGGGGAATTTTTTTAAATCGTCTTTTGAAATACCCACAAGAGAGATAATTTCATCGATTTTTTCGTCTCTGTTTTTTTCTTTATGGATTATTAAAGGTTCATTTAAAATTTCATAAATCTTCATCTTAGGGTTCAGGCTCGAATAGGGATTTTGAAAAATCATCTGAATTTTTTTTCGATATAAAAATGTTTGTTTCTTGTCAAACTTTAAAATATCTTGATTTTCAAATAATATCTCGCCGCAATCCGGTTCAATTAATTTTAAGATGCAATTAGCAAGCGTCGATTTTCCGCATCCCGATTCGCCGACAAGAGAAACAATTTGCCCTTTTTTAATATCCAAATCCACCCCAAAAAGAACCTTTTGGGGCAGTTTAGATTTTTCTAAAAAGCTCTTTTCACAATTAAAAGTCTTTTGAAGGTTTTTAATTGAAATTAAGTTTTTTTGATTTTCTATATTTTCATCCATTTTACAAAAATTATAGCTTATTAAATTTTATGTTCCAATTGACCAGCTGTTTAAGTATTTTTCCTGCTCGGGGGTCAATGTATCAATTTCAACACCCATCGATTCAAGCTTTAATCTTGCAATTTCAACATCAACGCTATGAGGAAGGGTGTACATTTTATTTTCCAGTTTACCTTTATTTTTAACCAAAAATTCCATCCCCAAAGCTTGATTAGCAAAGCTCATATCCATAACGGAAGCCGGATGCCCTTCCGCGCAGACAAGATTCACTAATCTTCCTTGGGCTAAAACATAAATCGATTTTCCGTTATCTAAAACCCACTCATCAAGGTTCGGACGGATGTTTTTATATTCTACAACGTGCTTTTTTAAACCGTTTACATCAACTTCAACATCAAAATGCCCGGCATTTGCTACAAATGCACCCGATTTCATAGATAACATATTTTCAACCGAAACTACGTTAATATCGCCTGTAATAGATAAGAAAATATCGCCGATTTTGCTTGCCTTAGCAATAGGCATCACTCTAAAGCCGTCCATTACAGCTTCAAGCGCCTTCATGGGGTCAACTTCGGTTACTATTACATTTGCGCCCATCCCTCGAGCCTTTGCGGCAGCGCCTCTTGAACACCAGCCGTATCCGCAAACGACAAATGTTTTTCCCGCAAGAAGGATGTTTGTCGCTCTAATTATGCCATCAAGCGCACTTTGCCCCGTGCCATAGCGATTATCAAAAAGGTGCTTGGTTTCGGAATTATTTACACCAAGTGCCGGGAATTCGAGCTTTCCTTCTTTTTCTAAAGCCTTTAGGCGAATGATACCGGTTGTTGTTTCTTCGCATGAACCTATAATATCAGCTAACAGTTCTCTTTTTTTGCTGTGGATTGTGGCTACAAGGTCACATCCGTCATCAATTATAAGATTCGGTTTATGATTAAGCGCAGCTTCAATATGTTTATGATATGTTTCAGGCGTTTCTCCGGCATAACCAAAAACAGGAATATCATAATATTTTACTAATGCCGCAGCAACGTCATCTTGGGTGGATAGCGGGTTTGAAGCAGCGAGCACCGCATCGGCTCCGCCTTCTTTAAGCGCAATACAAAGAGCC
Source organism: Candidatus Gastranaerophilales bacterium (assembly GCA_947624685.1). Taxonomy (GTDB): domain Bacteria; phylum Cyanobacteriota; class Vampirovibrionia; order Gastranaerophilales; family Gastranaerophilaceae; genus RUG14156. The sequence continues at coordinate 39,548 of CANQLJ010000007.1, forward strand.
GCCGTTTCTTTTGTAACATGGACAGAAGCGGTTAAACGAAGCCCTTTAAAGGGTTGTTCTTTTTTAAATCTTTGCATAATAGAATTTAATACGGGCATATCTTTTTGCGCCCATTCGATATTTTTTTTGCCTTGAGTTGCCAATTCGAGGTCTTTAACGTCATAGTTCATCATAGTTTGCATATTTTACTCCAAATAACTTATTCAATATCATTATTGTACCATAAAAAAATCAATTAAATGTATTTAAAACACTTGTATATGAAGAATTTTTATTGTAAAATAATGTAAACATTTTTGAATTTAAAACCAATCTGACAGAAATAAAGGAGTAGATTATGTCAACAGTAGAGTATTTTACAAATTCAGACGACTTAAAAAAACTTATGTCTGCAGCTCGCGCAACAATCACGGCGCCATTTTTCGGCAACAATGTCGAAGAAGTTAAGTCAGTTTCCGAAGCTTATAAATTAGCTAAAGATTCATCAGGCACAATCGAATTAACGGGAATGCCCGTTTATGAACCCGAAAAAATCGGCCTTCCAAAAGGTGCTAACCAATTGTTATTCAACGACGGGACGGTTGTCGGACGCTGCGCTGCAGCAAGAAAAATCGTCGGCGAACCGAATTGCGATATGGCATATTTATTGCCCATTATCCGTGAAGCAATCTACGGTACGCGCGATAAATTAATGTATAGAACCGAAGCTGTAGTAGGGCTTGATAAAGACTATATGATTAAAGCACATTTATTAATCCCTGCAGGCTTTGAAAACATCATGTATTCTTGGATGTTAAATTTCCAATACATCAACGAAGAATACGCTAAAATGTATGGCGAATCAAGATTAATCAACGAAGGAGATATTTATGTATTCTCTGATCCCGATTGGTCACACCCGGACTTCCCGTACGGCTTAACGTTCTTTGATCCCGAACACAACTGCGCTTGCATTTTGGGTATGAGATATTTTGGCGAACACAAAAAAGGAACACTTACTCTCGCTTGGGGCTGCGCCGCAAGAAACGGCTATGCATCTTGCCACGGCGGTATGAAAAGATATAATTTAGACGGCCGTTCATTCCAAGTTGCGGTATTTGGCCTTTCAGGTTCCGGTAAATCTACAATCACTCACGCTAAACACGGCGGAAAATATGATATTACCGTGCTCCATGACGATGCATTCATCATTAACATTCACGATAAATATACAATTGCCTTAGAACCCGCTTATTTTGATAAAACTGCCGATTACCCGATCGGATGTGACGATAATAAATATATCTTAACGCAACAAAATAACGGTGCTATAGCACTTTCCGACGGCAAAATCGTATCAGTCACCGAAGATATAAGAAACGGCAACGGTCGTGCGGTTAAATCGAAACTTTGGTCTCCAAACAGAGTTGATAGAATCGACCAACCGATTAACGCAATCTTCTGGTTAATGAAAGACCCGACGATTCCTCCGGTATTAAAATTATCGGGCGCTTCTTTGGGTTCAGCTATGGGTGCGACACTCGCTACAAAACGCTCCAGCGCTGAAAGATTAGCAAAAGGCGTTGATCCTAATGCTCTTGTTGTTGAACCTTACGCTAACCCGTTTAGAGTTTATCCTCTGAGCGTCGATTATGAAAGATTTAAACAATTAATTTCCGATGGAGTTGATTGCTATATCTTAAATACAGGTGAATTTATGGGTACAAAAGTAAAACCGGCCCATACATTAGGTATCATCGAAGCAATCGTTGAAGGAAGCGCAAACTTCCATAAATGGGAAAACTTCAATGACATTGAAATTATGGATATTGAAGGCTTTGACGCATCGTTTAACAACAGAGAATACGCTGAACAATTCAAAGCTCGTATGCAAGACAGAATCAATTTCGTTCAATCGAGAGAAACGGAAAAAGCGGGAATCGATAAGCTCCCTGCTGACGCTTTGGAAGCTTTACAAAATGTTGTTAATCAAATGCAATGCGCTAACGTATAGAATTTAAAATATATTAAAGCATTAAAGCATTAAAACAGAGCTCCCTTTTATTAAATTGGGGGCTCTGTTTATTTGTAAATTGTAAATATTTGTAAATATTTCCTTTTGGAATTTAAAAAACAATAAAGTTTAATCTCGAAAAAACCGATATTAAAGTTATAAGGCTATATTTTAAATTTTATAAGGAGATAAAGGTTATATGGGTAACAACACTTCTGATTATTTCAACAGGCTTCAATCAACCGTTTTTAATGATAAATGGATGAAGGGAGTTTATGGCGAAAAAAAGGCACAACAGCAAGAAAAATTAAAAGAAGTCTTTAGCTTAATTTCCGAAAATAACGTTGATAAAACTCAAAAAGCGGCATTTGAAAAGACTGCACAAGCTTTGCAAGACAAAGTTGAAAAACTTGAAGCAAAAATGGCAGCATTGTCTGAAGAATTGTCCAAAAATGAAGCCGAAATATCAAAGCATGCCGATAAAATCACCGATTTGGTAACAAGCGTTGAATCTAAATCAAACGAAATGGAAACAAAACAAAAAGAAGTCGTTAAAAACTCAATTGACGATGTATTTTACCTTTATCAAAGAGGCGACATAGGAAAAGACGCAATAAGCTCTGAAATCAGAAGGAGAGTCGAATCAGACAACAGATTAAATAAATATGAATCTCAAATTGAAGGGATTTTGGGCCAATTAAAATCCAAACAAAATCAAGTCCAATCGTTAATTGACGGGGCTACAAAATGGATGGATCAAAAAAATCTTTTGCAATCTCAATATGGCGCAACAAAATCCGCTTATAATTTGATTAACAGAAATATGTCTCAAATTGGCGCAATGGGTACGACTTTTACAAACCTGGACAGCGACACAAAAGCGCCCGTTTTCTCTCTTGAAAAAACGGATATTGTAAGCGACTTTTTTGCTTCAAGCGACATAAACGTCAAATCGACAAACACGAATTTTAAAGAAGGCGATGAATCATCAAAACCTTCAATGACATTGGATGACATTAACGAAAAATACCAAGACAAATTAAAAGCCCAAGCAACAAGCGGGGTTGACTCCAATGCGTCCGGTAATATTGTTGTTCAAAACCTCAAAGAATCAATGGATATGGGCTTATTGGAGGATTTAGAAAGCGCAAATTTGACAAAAAGCCAAATAACCGATTTCTTCACTCAAAACTTTGGCGGAGCAAATATTGTCTATAACTCCGCGGGAAAACTTTCGATTCCCTACGGACATGACAATGAATCGAGAGAAACATTCGACAAATTAACAAATTTCATCGACGGGAAAAAATCCGGCTTCCAAGGTGCTCTGAACACTTGGGATAAAGACAGCGGAAACACGATTGATTCTAATAAACAAATTGAATCTTTATCAAAAAATTATGAGTCAATTCTCGATAAGATGGGAAATAATGAACCAAAATTCACCTTCAAGGAAGCAATGTACGCTCTTTTTGATTCCAAAAGCGGACTATTTAAAAACAGCGGCGTTATATATAACCTTGAAGACCAATCATACGGCCCTAACTATTCAATCCAAAATGCGGGGGATGAAAAAACAGCCGATATGTACACAAAATTAACAGCCAAAATCAAAGATATTTGGGGTGTTGATATTCAACAAGCGCCCGATTTGGATAGAGAAGGCAACCCGATTGAACAACAAGAAGTCCGCACAGACCCCATAACTTTTTCTTTGGGCAAAAACAGCGAATATGCTTTTGTGATAGACAGAGACAAAGACGGCACATTCACTTCAAGCGAAGAATTTGTCGGAGGTTCAAAGGATTCAAGCTGGCTTGATGATTTAAAATCATTGGATGAAAATAAAGACGGAAAATTAAACGGCGACGAACTTAAAAATCTTAAAGTTTTTGGTTCTCAATATACCGATAACGCCCAAACAATCAATGAAAACGGCTTTATGAGAGGTCAAACAACGCAAATTGACTATACTTTATCTAATGCACAAGCGATGAATATAGATGAAATTGACCTTAACGGCCTTGAAGACAGCGTTAATCAAACGACCGGAAAAACCGATATAAACGGTTCGGAATTGTTTAATGACTCGTTTACGTTTAAATTAAACGGCCAAGACGTAACAGCATCAAGAAAAGATGACACTCAAAGCTTCATGAATTCAGTCTATGGCGCAGCTTACGGAAAAGGTTTCACCATAGGATTAAACGATAAAGATGCTCAAAGCGAAATTGACGCCGGATATAGAGAATATGACGACTTTAGCCAAAGATATTCAAAACTTTTTGGCGACATAAATATCCTCAAAAACGCGTCCTTGGCTGCACAACAATCCGAATCATTGTATAAAAATGCGATGAACAGAGCCGAAAACGACAAAAACGCTCAATTAATCAGAGCTTCCAATAAAGCTGCATCTTTGACAAATGACTCCGGATGGCAAAACATGCAATCAAAAGTTGCACTCCTTGCAGCCCAAGAAGGTATCACAGTCGATATGGAACAAATTAAAGGTATTTATGTTTTAGATAACAGTCTCGATGCGAGCAGCATTTTACATAAATATCAAGATTTAATTGCAAACGAAAAAGCAATTGAAAACGACAGAACAATTTCAAAAGAAGCCTTTGGCACGGTATTAGGCTGTGCAAGAGAAGGTTTGAATGTTTCGGGCGATGAAATACTTTCGATGTTAAAAGACGGTTCAGCCAAAAATAGCGACGAAGCATTGGGCATTTTGAGAGAAAAATACGGTATCTCAAATGAACAAATAAATTCCGATTCTCAAAATATCGAACCCTTAAGCCAAAGAGAAGACGAAATTTTTGAATCGTTCAACAATACATTTAATGAAGCCGGTTTGAGCAATAAATTAGTCGATGCGCTGTTTGATTTAATCCAAAATCAAATGGATGATTCAAGCTATATGGAAGGAAAATCGGCCGATGAACTTTCGCAAGAATTGCTCAAAAAATATCAAGAACAATAAAAAATAGCCTTATCAATATAACCAAAAACAATATAACCTTATTGAATTTAAAGCCCTTTTCCTTTGTATTCTATACAAAAGAGGGGCTTTTTAATGTTTTTAGGGTTTTAGATGATTCTAAGACTTTTTTTCTTTCTTCTTCCATTGTAAAACCTGTTGTGGTGAGCATATTACCCGCTATTGTTGAATCGATACAATTTTTCATTAATTTCAATATATTTTCTTCGCTCAAACGCAATTTCTTCCCTCCCGCAAGGCGAATAGAGGATTTTGGATTAGATATTTTCATTATTGCAATTGTTCGAATTATATTTTCTTCATCAATCTTATCTAAATAATTTTCAAAAGGCGTTCCTTTAATGGGCATTAAAATATTAATCGGGATGCTATCGGGTTCAATTTGGGCTAATTCCAGCGCCATTTCGATTCTTTGTTCTTTTGTTTCACCCATTCCGATAATGACACCCGAGCATAGTTCGAGTCCCGTTTCTTTTACGTTTTTGCAGGTAGTAATTCTATCTATGTATGTATGAGTGGTGCAGATTTCGCTATGGTAGCTAAATGATGTATTTATATTATGATGAAATCTTTTTAGGCCTGCGTTTTTGAGCTTCAATAATTTTTCTTTATCGCAAATACCAAGGCTTGCGCAGACATTAAGCCCAAGCTCACTTACTTTTTTAACCATTAAAAGGATTTTATCAAAATCTTTATCTTCATCGGGCGTTTTTCCTGATGTCACTATCCCAAAATTAATTGCACCCTGCGCGAGGGATTCTTTTGCGGCATCGAGCACTTTTTCAACATCCATTAAAGGATAGCTTTCAATATTTGTTTTATAATGGCAGGATTGGGCGCAATATTTACAATCTTGGGAACATTTGCCGTTTCGAGCGTTGACCAGAGAACAAAATTCAAAGTCGTTAAATGTATATTGTTTGGCAATTTTTAACAGTTCATCTAAGGGTAAATCATATAGTTTTAAAAGTTCATCATAAGTTTTCATAGTTTTTATATACCTTACTTTTTCCTTTTGGTTGATTTATAATAATTTTACCATGGAAAAAAGAAATTCGATTTTTATAACAGGAACAGATACCGATATAGGAAAAACCTTTGTATCAAAGGTTTTAGTTAAATCACTTTTAGCTAAGGGGCTAAATGTCGGGTATTTTAAGCCTTTTCAATCGGGAGCGGTCGAAAGGGTTGGAGGGGACGGCTCTTTAACAATTCCCGATGTTGATGAAATTAATAATATTTTTAAGGACAAGGCTTTTAAAGGCGGAAATTTAACAACAAAGTACTCTTATCTTTTTAAGGGTGAAGTTTCGCCATATTTAGCTTCTAAAATTGAGCAAAAAGAAATAAATATCGAAAAAATCAAAGCAGATTTTGCTTCCCTTGCCTCAATATCTGATTATACGATAATCGAAGGGGCGGGAGGGCTCTTTTGTCCCGCTATGAAAGGAAAACTTTTTGTTGATATTATAAAAGACCTTAATCAAAGGGCAATAATTGTTACAACCCCACATTTAGGAAGAATCAATCACACTTTAATGACCTTAGAACTTGCAAAAATAAGAGGAATTGAGGTTTTAGGGTTAATAATAAACAAAGTATCAAAAAACCCGACCCAAAGCGAAAAAAATTTTATAAAAGAATTAAAAGATTTTTGTGACGTGAGGGTTTTAGCGCAAATTGAAAAAATTGGCGCCAACGATGAAATTCAACCCGTTGATGTTAATTTCCTTTATGAATAGTTTATGAATAAGTTATGAATATATGTAGGGCGGGCCGTTTTTAATTTCAAGAAGGATGTTTTGAGCTAATGTACTTAATACTTCCTTTGATTTACCTTCGTTTTTCTTTTTTTCAAAATCATTTACCAAAGGATTTATCGCGCTTAATTTTTTGGATTTAAAATTATTTATCTCAACTTCGACAAGCTTTCTTTTAAGCTCAAGCTCGTTTTTGGCGTTTTGTTTATTAACCATTATATCTTTAAAACCCGTCGCAAAGTTTTTTGCAACATAGCCTAAGGCGCTAATTGCGCTAAAAGAGAGGAAAAGATATTTGTTAAATTTATTTTCGGGGTTTAATATCCAGTTATATAAGTGCCCTCTTTCTTCATTTATATAGCAATAATATTGAATCTTTTCGCTGATTCCTCCCAAAGCTTCGGGCGCTGAAACATAAATCTGCGCGTCATGGATATTTTTTGTCGCTTTTTCAATTTCCTCCTGCGTGATACCGTTTATTTTAGATAAATTATCTTTTATCGTATCGTCTTTTGCGTTAATCACTTTTAAAATGTCAACAAGGCGCTTAATTGCTTTATTTTTGTCAGGTTCTTTTACGGCATTATTTATTTCATCCGTAATTTTATTGTGTTCAAATTTGATTTTAAAAGTATCAAGATTTTTTAGAGTCTTTTGATAATTTCTAAAAACCATAAAACTCAAGGCGCTGAAGCCAACAGCGCCAAATAAAAGCGCAAGAATCGCTTTTTTGTTTTGTTTTTTATCGTCATCATTTTTTGTGTCGTCAAGTTTTTCTTTGCCTTTAAAGTTCAAAGATTTTTTAAAATAGTCCCCTTTTTGTTTTAAAAGTCCATTGACGAAATTTAATTTTCCGCTGAATTCTTTTGTTTCAACTTCAATCATATTTTTTTGAAAATCATAATCAACATCGAAGTTTTGTTTTTTAACCCAAACATCTTTTATCCCGTCGACCAGGTTCTTTGAAACAAGCGTCACAGCGCTCATTATCCCAACTCCGATAAGTCCGAAGATATTTTTTGCGCTCGGGTCTCGAAGGGCGCGATACATTGCAAAATGCGGCTCTTCAAGGATATTTATGTTCCTTGCTAAATCCCCGGGGCGCACGACGTCACTTTTTGTGGCCAAAGTTTTAGAATAGCTTTTCATAAATGATGTAATTAAAACTATCGCCCCAAGAGCCATAGCACTTGTTATAACAAGGGGTTTTAGGGCTTTTTTATATTCAAAACCTTGATTAACACTATTTTTATCTGTATTTTCAAGCTCCGTTGGCGCTATTTTATCGTTATCGACCACCAAAAGGTCATTATATAAATTATCAAAGTCATTGTTGATTTGAGATTTTTCAAGGTCGTCTCTTTTTTTAATGTAGTTATTCAAAAGCACTCCCTTTAGGGTTTGAGGGTCTTTTGTTTTTAAAACGGCTTTTTTTGGAGTGGTGAGGCTTTTAAATGTTTCAAAATTTGTCTTCATTATTTTTTAATTATATCCTTTCTTGGCTTGTGATTCTGCGGTTTTTGCAAATTGCTTTTAAAAAATGTTTTTATAAATTTTTTTATTTTATTTAATTTTTTTCTTTCGTTTTCATTATCGTTTTCGTCATCTTCGTCATCGTCGTTTTCATTTTCCAAAAAGAGATTTAATATCGTTTTTATTGCTTTTTTTGCGATTTTTAGGGAATTATCAAAAAAGTTTTTAATTTCGCCTAAAACGCTTGATATTTTTTCGCTTGCGCTTTGAATAAGGTTGTTTAATTTATTAATCACATTTGTTATTTTTATGGCAGAGTTTATTATAGGCGCTATAAGGATTCTAATCGCAAATTTGATTATGGTATCGGTTAAATTTTTTATCGGGTTATTTTGAACTTTTAAATCCAAATTTTGAAGATAATTTTTTAAATCGTTTTGAATTTTATTCAGCTTAAGCGATATTTGTTTTAAAATCGCATTTTCTTTTATAATCTCAAGCTTTTGGAGCTCATTTTTTTCTTTTTGTTCTTTTTTCCTTTGCATCCTAAGCCACACGGCCATACATTCGTTATAGCTCATCTCGCCTTGTTTTCGGGGCTTATTTTTGTCTTTTTGGACGGAAAAACCGCTACCTGAACAAATCGGGCAGCTCCCGACGGGAAAACCGTGGGGACATTTGTTATTGTTTTGTGTGCTTTGTGCGCCAAAAGAAGTAACCATAAGCTATTCAACTATTTTTTGGGCGCAATCGAAAAAGAAACAAGCTAAGCTAAAAACATCAAAACTTTATAGGTACGTCAAAGTTTCGACAAATTCATCAGCATACAGCATTCCGACTTTTACGGTCGCGGCCCGGCAAAGGAATTTCACCCTTATTTCCTGTACAATCTTTTAAATATTAAATTATCTAAAAAAAATCTATCACAAAGAAAAATTAAAATCCATCATCGCCGTTTGAGTCTGAGCCATCTTCGTTTTCGTCTTCTTCTTGAATCGGATTTTTAATTTCAACACCCATTTCTTCTAAAATATCTCTTGATTTTGGGCCATAGGCGGTGTCGGAAAAATTCTCCAGAATTGTTTTATAGCAAGTTATTGCGTCGGCTTCATTTCCTCTCATTCTGAAAATATTTCCAAGTTTAAAATATAACGGCGCAAAAGTCGCTTCGCTCATTACATCCATTTGATTATCAAGTTGGAGCTTAAGCTCAATCAATGCTCTTGAATCTTCCGGAGTGTATAGTTCTCTTTCGTAGATTTTTTTTGTTAAATCATCGACTTTTGTTTGATATTCATTCAACGTTTCTTGGCTGATGCCTTTTTTCTTGACGGATTTTTTGGCAGCATCGGCGGGTAACACTTGATTTAAAATCAAACCGAGCATCAATAAAAAAGGTATTAAAAATGAAAGTAATTTTTTCAAACCTTCTCCCTTACACTACCATATAATTTCATAATACAATAATTAATCCAAAATTCCTCAATCTCGGGGTTGAATTTTTTCGGATTATAATTAAATATTTATTGTATGAAAAATTTTCTTCTATCTTTTTTTGTTTTTTGTTTTATTTCGGGCTTTGTCCCGTTTTTTGGCTTCGGCGCAGCATTTAGCGAGACTTTAAAAGCTTCAATTAATGTTGATGAATATGTCCCAAAAGGCTTTATGGGTTCATGGGGCGTCATATCAAAGCTTGTTGACACGACAAACCCGATGCTTTTTAACTTAAACAGCAAAGATATTTGGGTGTTATCGGGCTATAGCAATGTCTTGGTCCTTGAAAATCCGCAAAGCGGCGCAATATCGTCGATTACTTTAAAAGATAAAGCGCAAAATAATGTTTTAAAATTTGAAAGACAAAAAATCGAAAACAAAAAAGACGGCAAAAAGGTTGTCTTTAAAGAAAAAGTCGAATTTATTTTAAAAGGCAAATTTTTTAGCGGATATGATACATTTATCGTCGAACAGTATAAAAACAACAAATTAATCAAAAAAGATAGCGCAAATTACCACGTCGAAGGGGTCAGAATATCAGGCCAAAACCCGAGCTCATACCTTTTAAATTCCTCCGATTAAATTAAAAATATATTTTAAAATTTCTTCGCCATAAGCGTTTTTAGAGGCACTTTTTGCGCTATAGATAAATGCGTCGTTTCCGAATTCTTTTTTAATTATTGATAATTTTTTGTTCATTTCATTTTTTGAAATATAGTCGCACTTGGTTAAAATATTAAAACATTTGATGTTGTTGTGTTTGAGCCAATCTTGCATTAAATAATCGTTGTTTTGAATGTCATGGCGAGCGTCGATAAATTGAATTGTCGACGCAAGGTTTTCTCTTTTTAAAAGATAATTTTCAAGGTTTTTTTGCCAGGTGTCCTGTTCTTTTTTAGATACTTTAGCATAGCCGTATCCGGGTAAATCCGCAATAATAAAAGATTTTAAATCTGTTTCAATTTCAAAAAGATTTATTAATCTAGTTTTGCCCGGGGTGTTTGAGGTTTTTGCCAATTTTAATTGATTGACAAAAGAATTGATAAAGCTCGATTTTCCGACATTCGACCGCCCCAAAAGCGCAAACTCGGCCAGATTGGACTTCGGGCAAAGGGAGAGGTTGGGGGAGCTTATTAAAAATTTTGCGTTTTTTATTTTCATCTTGAATTTAATCATAGCATAAAAACCCCATATATTCTTATTTTAGAATCTTTTTTAAGAAATATTACAAAATCAATTTTTTAAGCGCAATTTTTTGAAATAAAAAAACTTTATATATATGTAGAAACAAACTACCTTTTATTTATAAGGCAAGAGTCAGGTTATAGATAAATGAATTTAGTTTGAAAATGCAATGCCATAGTTTAAGGGTTGTAAACAAGAATCGACTGAAATAAAAAAAATAATAAACAATAGCTTATAAGGAAACAAGCAAAAATTTCAAACCCTAAAAGATAGCGCATCTTTTTAGGGTTTTTAGTTTTAATTTTATTTTTTTAATGGAGCTCAAATTGGCTTAAATCCACTGTTTTTAATGTGTGTCTTAAATTATCATCCTCGCTTTTAAAATATATTTTAATGTAATTTTTTGTTATTGCGCTATAAAGCCCCGTCTTTTGGGATTTTTTTTGAATGAGGATTTGAGCTTTTTCATTTTTATTTTTATCCAAGAATTTTTTGTGCAGAATTTCAGATAATTCCATAATTTTCTTAACTCTTTGTGTTTTAATAGAATCTTGTATTTGCCCATCCATAAAATAAGCCGGCGTGTTTTCTCTTTTTGAAAAGGGGAAGCAATGGATTTTACTTAACTCAAGCTTAGCTAAATTATTATATGTCGTTTTAAAATCATCTTGCGTTTCATTTGGGAAACCGACAATAATATCAGAACCTAAATACGGCAGATGAAAACTTTCTTTTAATTTTTTAACGACATCAAAAACATCATCAACACTATATTTCCGATTCATTTGAGCTAAAGTTTTATCGCACAATGATTGAAGCGAAAGATGAAAATGGGGACAGAATTTTTCGCTTTTTGATAAAAATTCTATCATATTATCATCAATTTCATTAATATAAAGTGACCCCAGCCGATACCTTTGGAGGGGCGTTTTTTCAATTTCTTTTATTAAATCAAGAAGGTTTTTGCCCTCATCATCAAATTGGGAGATGTGAATTCCGGTTAGTACTATTTCTTTGATGTTATTTTGGATTGCAATATCGATTTGTTTTATTATGTTTTCAATTTTATTTGACCTTGAATTACCTCGGGCTAGAGGGATTGTACAATATGAACAGCGATTGTTGCAGCCGTCTTGGATTTTTATATTCATTCTGGTCGATTTTGGGTGATAAAGGAATTTATTTTGAAATTCTTTTGTTTTTAAAATATCTCCGACAAAGAATTTTTCTTTATTTTTTTGATTTAAAAAATCTTCTAAATACTTTTCTATTTCAAGCTTTTCGCTGTTACCTAAGATTAAATCAATATTTGAAAAATCAAAATTTTTTTTGTTTTTATATGTTTGAGCGCAACAACCCGTTAAAATCGTCTTAATATCGGGGTTTAACTTTTTTGCCTGATTTAAAAGATAATTCGCTTCGCTATCAGAGTGTGCGGTGACTGAACAGGAATTGAGGATATAAAAATTCGCATTTTTGGGGTTTTCGACAAATTCATATCCTAAAGCTTCAAGATTATCTTGAATTATTTGACCTTCAAGCTGGTTTTGCTTGCAGCCTAAGGATTTAAGATAAAATTTAGAATGAAATTTGGGATGAAATTTAGGATGATAGGTTTTCATAAAATAAATATTATCATTATAAAAAAGTGAAATCAAAAAACGAAAAGGCCATGTAATAAAAAGTTACAGGGCAAGCAAAAAAATTAATTATAATGCTTGTAAAAAAATTATGTGTGTAGGATAATCGAATTAGATTTAAAGACTATTAAACATTTATGTAAAAAGTGCAAATGTGGAAGGCTTTTTAAAAAAGAGCCGCAACTACCACGAAAGGAGAATAAAATGGCACCAAAAACAAACAAAAAAATCACCGGCAAAATCAAACTTCAAATTGAAGCCGGAAAAGCAAATCCTTCGCCTCCTGTCGGCCCCGCATTAGGCCAAAAAGGCGTCAATATTATGGATTTTTGCAAACAATTTAACGAAAGAACCGCTTCTCAAGCAGGCTACATCATCCCTGTTGTTATTGATGTATATGAAGACAGAAGCTTCGACTTTGTCACAAAATCACCGCCCGCGGCTGTTTTAATCAAAAAAGAACTCAATTTACCGAAAGGTTCTGCAACACCTAACAAAACAAAAGTCGGCGAAATCACGCAAGAACAACTTGAAAAAATTGCCAAAATCAAGATGAACGATCTTAACGCTACTTCTCTTGAAGCTGCAGTTGAAATGATTAAAGGTTCTTGCCGAGCAATGGGCGTTACAGTTAAACAATAGAAGATGGGAGGCAATTTGAAATTGCCGTTAAACACCACAAAAGGAGAAAAAAATGGCTAAATTAACCAAAAAACAAAAGAAAATAAACGAAATGTTGGAAGGCTTCGTTCAACCTACCTCGGCTCTTGAAGCAATTAAAAAGCTCCAAGAAATAGCAAGCGCAACTTCAAAGTTCGATGAAACACTTGAATGCCATATGCGCTTAGGAATCGACGTTAAACATGCAGACCAACAAATCCGCTCAACCACGGTATTACCCGCAGGATTAGGTAAGGAAGTTCGCGTTTGCGTCATTGCAAAAGCTGATTTAGTACCTCTTGCAAAAGAAGCGGGCGCCGAAGAAGCAGGAAGCGAAGAAATCATCGACAAAATTTCAGACGGCTGGTTCGAATTTGATACATTAATCGCAACACCCGATATGATGCCGAAACTCGGTAAATTAGGTAGAGTTTTGGGGCCAAAAGGCCTTATGCCAAACCCTAAGACAGGTACAGTTACAACCGACGTTGCTCGCGCCGTAAAAGACGCAAAAGCAGGTAAAGTTGAATTTCGTGCCGACAAACAAGGCATGATTCACGTACCTTTGGGCAAAATGAAATTTTCAACCGACGATTTAATCAAAAACTTTGCAGCTTTGGCTGATGCAATTTTGAAAGCAAAACCTGCAAGCGCAAAAGGAACATATTTAAAATCAATCTATCTTTCAACTACTATGGGCCCCGGCATCAAATTGGATGCTAAAAACACACCCGCAGAAGTTAAAGAATATGTCGGCTAGTCTAAATATCAAAAATAAAGTTTGCACAGCTCTGAATCGCTTTCGGGCTGTGCTTTCTTATTTATTTCATTTTATTCACAAAAAATTCCTCTTTGGGGCGTTTAAAAAAATCGACGAAAAGTTTTTTAAATTTCTTTTTGTCGGCTTTTTAAATACACTTTTTAGCTATTTTTTGTATGCTTTTTTTGTTTTTATGGGCTTAAAAGCGGCGTTTGCTTTGCTTTTACAATATATAATCGGGATTTTTTGGAATTTTAAAACGACAGGGACGCTTGTTTTTAAAAATAATAATAATAAATTGATTTTTAAATTTTTTCTATGTTATATTTTTACATTTTTTATAAACGGCATTTTGCTTAATTTTTTGACAAAATCCTTCAATAGCTATCTTTCGCAAGCCGTTTTGGTTCTGCCGATGGCAATGTTGTCGTTTGGGATTTTAAATTTTTGGGTGTTTAAGAAGCAAAAATAGCGCCCGGGCTTAGTTAGCCCCCCAAAAAAATAGTCCCAAAAAGTCCTAATTAGTACCAAATGGGCCCGGTTGAACTTGACTAGATTAAGTTGAGCTGAATTAAGATGAATTAAGATGAATTAAGATGAAACAGGGCGCGAGCCAACCCCCCCCAAAAAAAAATAATAGAGTTGGATTTGATTTCACCAATTTGAATAAATTTAGCGCAAAAAATTTAAACGCAGTTAAAATCAACCAAACAAACCATTTTATTTATGAAAATTCTTTTGTATTCTATGGTGAAAAAGGGTATTTTATGAAAAAATCGAATTTGCAAACGCAGCCAAAAACAAAGCAAAAACGAAAAACAAAGATAAAAAAGAGTGCTTTACTTCTATGGTTTTTGATATTTTTAATAATATCAAGCATGGTTTTCTTTTTAAATAGCGCGAAATCGCAATCACAAACACAATCACAATCGCGCACGCAAAGGGAGAACAACAAAATTGCGCAAAAAATTCTTGATGATTTTATAAAAAACCTCAAAATCGCGCTTCAAGACGACATTTCTTTCCACAAAAAATTAATTGATTGTAAAAGTGCAAAATATAATTCGATGGAAATTTTAGGAAAAGTTGACGATAAATGCAGATTTCAAGCTGCTTTCAATGATAAAGATAAGGATAAGGTTAAGGATGCAAGGAGCAAAACCTTGTTCTACGATTGTCTTTTGCCCCAAGATGCCGCCAAAAGCTACGCAATAAAAGTCATAGAAAATGATAAACAATGCCTCAAATCCCTAAAAAACGGCGAAATTGCTTACCATGAAATACCCTTTGGCGATTCTTCAATTGCAAAATTTTGTACGGTAAAAATTAAAACAGAAAATTAATTTACCCTACTTTGTCCGCCAAATACACTTAAAAGGTACTTAAAAACGCGCTCAAAAAACCCAAAACGCGCTTTAAAATAGCACTTCAAAAGGCACCAATCAAAGCCCCAAAAAGACTATAGATCATCAATCATCTTTGAATCAGATTCCATATCGGACTTGAGGGTTTGGCGGACAATGTCGGCTTGGGTATCAAGCATCTTGCAAATAGTTTCGATGTTTCTGACTTTATCTTCCAAAATAACATCGGCATTATTTGTGATATTTCCCGTGATATTTTGATAAGCTGATAACGCGGCAGAACCTGTTCCCTGCATTAAATTCCCCGCAACAATTGCGCCGAGCCCAAATTCGCCCGCATAAGGAGCGATTGCCTGTAATATCCCGCCCCATCCGGAAACAAGCCCCGCAATAGGTAATAATATATTTTGTCCAAATCCAAAACCGGCACCGGAGCCCGCGACATAAGAAGCACTGTTTATTGCGGCAATCCCTGCGGCAGGAACGGCAGCCCCTGTTGGCATGCCTGCGGCACCTCCCGTGGGAGCACCTCCCATAAGTTCAATTCCCGCAGCACCCGAGGGGAATCCTGTGAAGCTCGATAACCCCGAAACGCCAAAAGCGTTTGTTGCCGAATCATAATAAGATTTTGAAGCGTAATTTGGCGACCAATAGGAAGTCCCCGGGATATTCATCATCGATTGCCCGCCTAAAGTGGGCATGAAGCTTGAGGGAGAAAATAAATTTGCCAATTGCCACAAAAATCCGCCCGCACTGCCGAAGCCCGAGCCTGTCGCGGTCGAACCCGAAATGGTTAAATCTCTTAACCTGTCATAAGTTTCGTATAATTCCGCCTTGGCAGCCGAACTTGCCGCTCCGTATTTATTTGCTATTGTAAGCGCATGGTCGTTTTTGTAAGACATAATCTACCTCAGAATAACATTTTATAAGACTTTCAAAAAAATTTCCATAATATAAATCGTGGATTTTTGAACAATGTTTTTAAAATCCACGATTTATTTAATGAAATTTTTTAAAATGTCAAAGAGAAAATTAAATCATATCCGAAACGACTTCATTAACGGGGTCATTTGTTATATCTTTTGCAACCTCTTTAACAGGCACTTTTGGTGCTTCTTGAGCTTTAAAAGCGTCGTATTCTTTTTTAATGTTCTTAATAAACATCTTTGTTGCGCCAAATGGCGGGACACCGTTATATTTCGAGACATTTCCGGGCCCTGCATTATAGGCGGCAAGCGCTAAATCCATCGAACCGTATTTTTTATAAAGCATTTGATAATATTTCAAACCGCCTTCGATGTTTTCGCTCACGATGTAAGGATTAACTCCCAAGCGTTTTGCAGTGTTTGGGGTGAGCTGGTACAATCCAATCGCGCCGCGAGAGCTTTTTGCGCTTGTGTCAAAATTTGATTCAATTTTTGCGATGCTTAGAGCAATATGGGGATCCACTCCTAATTTCTTGGCTGTTTTCACAATCAACTCTTTGGTATTGTCTTGTGGCGATGGAGAAGCAAACCCGCTGTTAGGAGCAATTAGCGCAACGCAAAAAGCGACTAACAAAGTTTTAACTAGCTTTTTCGTCATAAAATAATCCTCGTTTTCTGTTGTGACTTGGGTAAAAAACTTTGATTTCACTTCATTTTCATAGCTCAATCAAACATTGAACCCAAAACTCGTTTTTACTATAGCACAAAAAAAGTTATTTTGCAAGCCTATTGCGCTCTAATATTCCCCAAACGTTCCAGCCGTGTCGGTTTTAGACAAATTATCAAAACAAGAAAATAAAAAATTATCTTGCTTATTTTTGTTATTTTGTGATAAAATCTAAAAAGATTTAATATTCATTAGGGAAAAATGGCCGAGTGGCTGAAGGCGGCACCCTGCTAAGGTGTTATGTGGAGAATTCTGCATCGAGGGTTCGAATCCCTCTTTTTCCGAATTAAAAGGGTTTTAGAGAATATCTAAAGCCCTTTTAATATTTATTTTTATTTTTTTTATAGCCTATCTAAATATTTTAAAACCCTCTCGACCTTTTGGGCATTGGTTTTATACCTATCCCCGCCATCTAAAATATGGAGCCAAGATTCATTTGCAAAATAATTCACGGTTATTTTTTCGTTGGTGTATTTTCTTAATATATCGTCATCCCCAAGGCCGTATAATTCGTCACTGCAAGGATTTAAGTCATTTATATTTAATTTTTTATAAAGACAATTCCAATTAGCCGAACCCGTGTCCGCATATTTAACCTTAAAAAGGCCAAAAGCCTTGTATCGATGGAAATTCAGGGGAAGATTTTTGACATATTCATAATTAAAAAAGGCAAAACCCGCCCACATATACCAAACTCCGCAATCAAGCTTTTTGTATCGCCCGAAAACCGGCTTTTGATTGACATAAGAACAAATATCAATTTCTTTGACGGGAAAAATGTCATGGTCTAAAAATGCAAAATTATTTTTCCTTTTTTGAACAACATTTTTCCAAACCCAATTAAGAGCGATTGCGTGAGAATTGCTGTATCCGTTTGGAATTGACCTGTCGAGCACTCTTATATATGTTATATCGTTTTGAATGCAGTGGGTTTTAATCATTTGTGAACAATCTTCTAAAGTCGAATTGTCGCAAACGATGAACCTATAATTTCCTTTCAAAAATTTTTTAAAAATCTTTATCTGCTCCAAAATCAATTTTGGCGCATTAAATGAGATTGTAATTAAATCTATATCTGATTTTGAAGTATAATCTTTTGAATAATAGGGTTCGATTGAATAATTTTGGGCAAAAGATTTTTTATATCCTTTTTTTCTTTCTTTATTTTCCTGATTTTTTTTAATTTTTTCAACAAGATTCATTTTTCCAAGCTCTGTAACATCTTTTTTCAACTTTCCTTGCCTTTATTAAAGCAAAAAATGCGAATGCATGCAAAATATTTCTAATCTAAAAATATGATTTTTGTCAAAATTCGCTAAAGTTTTTCGTCATATTAGATGATGATTGAAAAATCAAAATCAAGTATTCTTTTTGAAGAATTAGAAAAGTATTTTTACTTTTATTGGGGATAGAATTTTAATTTTGGGGATTAATTTTGAAGAAGTTCAAATTTACACTGCAAAGCGTTTTAACTCTCAGACAAAAGACTCTCGAAAACGAAAGGATTAATCTTTCTAAAATCGTGAAAATTTTTAATACCCAAAATGAGATTTTAGAGGGCATGCAAAATGAATTAGAAAAAAATATCAAAGAAAGCACCATGATAATTAACGAAATCGGACAAGACGGTTTAAATATCCAAATGGCGCTCAATTACCACTCATATTGCAACAAATTGAATAACGACATTAATACTCAAAAACTAATCATCGCCCAAACAAAAAAACAAGTCGAACACCAGCAAGAAGTTACAAAAGAAGCCTATATAAAAGTAAAAACGCTTGAAAAACTAAAAGAAAAACAAAAAGAACAATATCTGAAACTTGTCGAACAGGAAGAATTTAAAATGATTGATGACATTGTAAATTCAAGAAGAAAAGTCGGCTAAAAAAAAGGAATGATAAACAATATGACCCAAGCAATCGCTAATGAAAACAATAATTTAATTTTAGAAATGACTAAAAATACAGCTCTGAACGCCGGCAGCGCAAATAGCTATACTTGCGACTTTAGCAAAAACCGAGCAATTTTAGGCCAAGGCGCTTTGGTTAAAACAAAATTTTCAAATTTTTATAATAAACTTGATGCAAAATTTAATAACGCTCAAAAGAATTTCCAAAATTTTGACAACAATAATTTATCATCTGCAAAAGTCTCAAACACAAGCTCCATCAACAAAAAAGCGCTTGAAAAAACCGATAATTCAAATAATTTAAAAGACAAAAACCAAAATAATATTGATAACAAAGAATCAAACATTAAAAAACAAGCCAAAAAAATCAAAGAAAAGCGCTTTCAAGACAATCGCGACTATAAAAAAACAAACTACGCTAAGGCACAAAGAAACGAACAAAGCCAAAACAGAATTAATCAAAACAAGGATGAAAAAGATTTTAACAACAACTTAATCAATGAGCCATCACCGGTTGTTGCTTTAGAATCCGGGGACGAATCCTTAAATAAGTCTGTTGGCGCATCTTTTGAAGAACCCTTAAACCTAAATGAGCAAAATGAAGGCGATGTCAATAATATAGACGCTTCCGTTTCTTTTGCTTACGCTTCAATCGGGCAAAATGACGGCCTTGAAACATTGGATGATGTTTCAAAAAACCAAGACCTGGGCGAAATTTCAGAAATTCAATCAAATGAGGCAGCAAAAGAATTAACGAACGGAATCATTGAAAGTGACGAAATAATAAGTGTCTCAAATTCGCTTCCCGAGGTTAATTCCGAGTTAAAAAATAATGAAGAAGGGCTTAGGGACACAAAAACAAGCGATGAAATTAATATAGATTTAAAAAGCGAAAACCTTAAAGCCGATGAAATTGTTGATTCTAAAGGAGAAACGGCTGATTTAAACAATAATCAACAAAATAATAATGAAATTTTAAAAACCCAAAACAGCGCTCAAAGCGATGTTCAAAATTATGATAACAACGAAAATATCGATTTTGACAAAACTTTAAAGGCGCAAAATGAATTTGAAAATGATAAAAACGAAGTTAAAAATGACGAAGTTATAGAGGTTCAAAAAAATGATTCCGAAGCGATTAAATCCGCTGATACTATTGTCATTGCGAATGAGAGCGACAGTGCCGCTATAGATAAAAACGAAAATTTAGATAGCCAAAATGTTCAAAGAAAAGATGAAAATGAATCTGTTTTAGAGCTAAACAAAAATCCTCAAACAAAAACAGATGATGCTAAAGACAATACTGAAAACCAAGTTAAAAACGACACCGAAAATAATACCAAAAACAATGCCGAAAATAATACCGAAAACAATACCAAAAACAATAATATCTCGCTTGAAAAAGATAATCAAAATGAAGTTGAAGCAAAAAAAGATGAGCTAACAAACGATGAAAACAGAGTTTTTTCTGATTCAAAGAAAGAAATTTCATCCGATACCGATAGTTATGCTGATTCAGCCAAAATTGAAACAGATAATAATTTAAAAGCAAATGAAACAAAGCAAATATCAAACAATGACAATGATTCAAATGCAACAACCTCTCAAAACAAAGAAACAAAGAAAGTTCAAGCGCAAAATAATTCAAATGACCCTGCTTTAAAAGAAAACATTTCGCAAAATACAATTTCGAAAAAAGCGCAGCAAAATCCGGACAATAATTATGACGCCGACTTTGATACGGATAGTGATTTTGAGCAAACGCAAAATGTTCAAAAAAATAATACAAGCAATAATTTGAGCCAAAATGCTGAAAATGCTGAAAATAGCAAAAATGGGGAAAATAAGGAAAATAAATCAAATAGCACAGCGAGCGAAAAAAATCCTCAAAAAGAAATTTTTGAAAAAATGATTAAAGAGGCTCAACTCGTTGACTATGAATCTAATATTTTAGATGAATCGGGGGCATTAAGCGCAGCCGATGAAGTAACTAAGCTTGCGCTTAGCGAAAACAGCACCCTTCAAAACCCGTCTGTGGTTCATACAAATATGAATTATGACACGATTTCAAATAATTCAATAATCAAAAACCCGATGCAATTAATGAAAGCGGCAAATGATTTAACAAATGTCGCAAACGAAAATGACCTTTTCGGGCAAATTACAAACAAAATTACGGATTTAAAAGATGCGCAAGGGCAAATTCAAGGTCAAAAGCTAACAATGGTTTTAAGACCAAACGACCTCGGAAGGCTCTCAATTGAACTTATTAAAAATAATGACGGACTATCGACCAATATTTTAGCTCAAAATGACGATGTCAGGATTTATATTGAAAAAAATATCAATAATTTAAGACAACAATTGGCTGACGCCGGGGTGAACGTCAATAATATTCAAATCAAAACTCAGGGACAAAATACAACAACAAACTATAACGGAAATTATAACGGCGAGGGCGGTGAAGCTTTCGGCGAAAACCAAAATAACCAACAAAACGGGGGGCAAAATAATAACAAAAACGGGCAAAATTACAGGGAAAACAAAGACCTGTTATCCCAAATGTCAAACTATGACCTCAATTTCGCAAAAAGCTTTTCAAGCATTTTAAATAACGCAATGAATTACGAAAGCTAAAAAGAATTTTAAGGATGAACAATAAAGGATTATAAAAATGGCATCAATACAAAATGATATCGTAAATTTGCAAAACGCAACGAATCAAACTAAAGCGCAGGAGATGAAAACCAAAGCGCCTTCTTCAAGCGTCAGCTCGCACGATTTTTTGTATCTTTTAACGCAACAATTGCAATATCAAGACCCGATGAATCCTATGGATAACTCGCAAATGCTGGCGCAAGAAGCCCAATTTGCAACATTGGAACAAATGGAAGCAATCTCAAGCTCATTTTCAAACTTTTCAAGCAACTTCCAAGCGAATATGCTTCTCGGGCAATGTGTCAGAGTTGAAGTGGACGGACAAGGCTATGTCGGTTTCGTTGAAGGCATCGACTACACCAGCCAAAATGGCGCAAGTATCCTAATCGGCGACAGGTGGTTTCCGATGTCAAGCGTTACAAATACATATCTTGTAACCCAAGGAGATCCTTCGGAAGGTGAAGGAAGCGGAGATGTTGAAGGCGGAGGCAACGTCGAAGGAGGCGAAGGCGAAGGTTCCGGAGGTTCAGGCGACGGCGGGCAAGTTGAAGGTTCGGGCGGTTCTGAAGGTTCGGGAGATTCAACAGGCGAAGCTAATGCCCAAGGGATATTAAATAATATTGCAAATAAAGCACTGTATCTTTTTGGCGGTAAAGCCGTTCAAAATGTTGCAAAACAGGCTTATGAAACAGCAAAGGATTTGCTGTAGATAGATTTTTATTATTGTACATTGAAAAATAATTAAACAGGGTTTAAAAAACTGAATATATAACACACTGTCATTCCGAACTTTACAAAGCGAACAGGCGAGGAACGAGCCTTGTGAGCCTGTATCCGTAGGCGAAGCCGAAGGTGTTTCGGAATCTGACAAAGTTTAGAATCACATGTAGCATTCTTACATTAGTTAGACCCTGAAATAAATTCAGGGTGACAGGTTAACTTAGATGTAAAAATCTATACATCCAACTACCTGTCATGCTGAACT
>CANQLJ010000008.1 GCA_947624685.1 Candidatus Gastranaerophilales bacterium
CTTGCTTGAAAATCACGACTAACGTCGGATTTTCTACGCAATCTGCGCATACTTCATCCCTAATGCTCGCTATTGCTCGCAAAGGGCTGAAGCAACCTTTGCGGAAATCATCATTCGCCAAGCCAAGTCTGGCTAGGCTCATTTGATTTCCGTTATTTACACCATCTTGTACACTTTGAACTCTCCGGGGCGGAGTTCTTTGAAAATTATTTCATTTTTAATCTCATTTTCAAGCAATTTTTCAACAAAAAGGCATTTGCCAAATTCGTCAAGCTCGAAATCGAAATAGGAGATTAATCTTTTATCGGGCTTTAATTTGACGATATTATCCTTAATTACTTGTCCTCTAATATTTCTTTTTTCCAAATGCCCCTGTTCGTCTTGAATATCCTTGATTTCATTTGGCGAAAAGTAGTTTGCAACAACAAGATAGGTCGATTGAATATCTTTTTTCGTTCTGATTTTATCATCGGGGACTATTTCCCAACAAACAAAACCATTTGCACCTTGGGTATGTAAAACCGCCTTTCCTTGGTTAATTAGGGCATCATGCTGCGCGAAATAATTAATTGCGTGGAATTTTTCAAAGAAATCCCAATCAAAATTTCTCACCATCGAAGTTTCTTTTGATATAACCCTTTCGATTCCGACTTTCGTGAAGCTTTCATCGCCATCCACAAACATCGAAGGTCTTTGGGCAAATTTTCCCCCGGGAAGAAATTTCATCTTGAACCACTTAAATAATGCACCTTGGAACCCTAACTGTCCCGGGTATTGGTTGATTTCTCTAAATTCTCCGTCTTGATTATTATATGTTTTTAAAATTGACAGAGGATTAATTTTTGCGTTTCTTTGGTTATAGGTTGATAATCTAAGATTATCGTTAATTATTTGCTCAGGCGTCTTTGAGCCTTGAGAAACAATATCATCTCCCCAAAGAAGGTCAAATTTCATATCTTTATGATATTCCTTCAAATACCCGTCCCAAAGCATATATTCAGCCAATGTCGCAAAATAGGGAATCTTCTTTTTAAATGTTGAATTGACCTTAGCCAGAACCTTAGAAGGGATTCTGTAGCTAATCGGCTGGCCTTTTTTGTTTTGAGAAAATTCATCAACGATATGATCGATATGATCCACTCTAAAACCATCGAAATTATACTCTTTTTGCAAACTTTCAAGATAATCAACATAAAAATCGATAACTTCTTCATTATATTTATTTGTTTCAAAATGATAGAAGAAAAAAGGCGTTTGACAGTCTAAATTTGCAAATTGAGAAACATTTTCGCTTTTGTAATTAAAGTGTTTAAATATCGGGAATTGTTTTCCTTTGCTCATTCTGTCAAAAACGGCAACCCCTGCCGAACACCATGCACCCCCGGGCATTGTCCAAAGACCCTGTTTGATTAATTCTTTTGTAATTTCATCTTGAAAAGCAATGTCAAGTTCAGTTTTAGGGTGTTTTTTATTAACTTTATTTATTATCTCTTGAACTCTTTTTTGAAGCTCTTGCTGCTTTTGAGAGAAGCTCATTTTATATGAAATTAAAATTTTATATTCTTCAATTTCGTTTTCAATTTCATCCGCTATTTCTTGTTGGATTGTGTTATATTTTTTGTAATTTCCTTTAAGGTTTTCGATATAGAGCTTTTGCGTTTCTAAGACGTCATTATCTTCATATCTTCTTTTGTGGATTATTGAAGCGCACATCGCGTTTAAATAGCCCGTGATACTTGTTATAAGTTCATTAACGTCAACCCATCTTGCCGCATAAGGATTTAATAAGATGACTTTGGAAAATCTTGCGCTTTGAGGCAAAATGTCATATATAACAGGGTGTCCCGCCAGTTGAGCAAGCTCGATAAAGAGTTTAACCTGATCTTCTTTATCAAGTCCTAAAAATTTTATTAAATTGTCGTCTTGAAGTTTGGATGAGACAAAACTGTCTTTTGGCAAATACGCGCAATCAAATTCCCTTGTTGTAAAAGGGATTAGATATAGAGTTGCGGGCATTATGTCAAATTTTTCGTTACCAATATCAAGCGTAATTAAACATTTCACCCAATCCAAAAAATGCCCCGCGCTATCAGATGCATTCCCGTCTCCAAGAGCACTTAGACAAAGAAGCTTTATGTTGTGGCCTTCTTTTTTAAACCAATTGGAATTTTTGATGTTTTTGCGGTATAAAGCGCTCGGGTTTTTAAAATTAATAAAATTATTATTAACGAAGGTTCGAGCGTATTTTAATTTTTCAATCAAACAAAAAATAGTCTCACCCGGGGTCAATTCCTGCAAAACCTTATATTGAGGATAAGGCAGAAAACCATATTTTTCAATTGTTCCCGATAAATAATTTTTTCTTTCGTTATCTATATCGTCAACTCTATATATTTGAGCGATTTTTGCAATTATTATATCTAAATCTTTGGCGCAAAAGTTTGCGTGTTCATTATTTTTCTTGCTCAATAAATTTAACATTAAAAATACCTCTATCCTTCTTAGATAATTCTATCAAAAAAATAATTTATTTTATAAATTGATACAATATTTTACACTTTTTTGCTTGCCCAAAATATCCTGCTTGATAAAAAAGAAAAAAGTTAAATTTTTGTGCTATAATCGAAAAAAAGAATTGTAAAATTTTGTTAAAATACTAAAGTGAAAAATGTTTTTAAGCGCAAAAAATATCCTTGAGCGGTTTTATGATATTTGAAAGGTGGTTTAAAAATGATACCTCAATTGAAATTTTCTAATAGTAATGTTAGTTTTAAAGCTTCAAATGATTCAATTTTATCAAGCATAAACGCCAATTTCATTAATTCGCAAATGCAAAAAAATACAAGCAATGTTTCTTCTGCCCCAAAAGCTTCTCAACAAGCTTATCAAACCCATGAGACTTTTACATCACAAAATGTATCTCAACCAACAGCATCTCAACCGACGGCAGATGTGCAAAATGAACCAGAAATAAAAAATACTAAATCGTTTTTTCTAAAAGCCAAAAAAAGTGTCACAAATGTGATTAAAGGCGCTAATAACGTCACAAGTATTTCAAAAGGCGCAATCCAAGGAACCTTAGAAGGTGCGGTATTAGCTTCAATCATCGCAGTTGTTTCAAAAAATTACATTAAAGGCAACGGCAAAATCCTTGAAACCTTAAAAGCCTTTGGTGAAGATATTAAAACCATGTTTAAAGCAATTCCCGGAGCTATTAAAAAAGCTTATGTAAATTCGCCAAAAGACAATCTTTCAGATATATTTAAAAGCGCAAAAAGTGCTCCCAGGAAAATATATAACGCAGCAAAAGCCCATAAAAAAATTGCCGCAGTTGCATCGGGCGTTATGGCTTTGATGATTGCATTTAGAACAATTCAAGGCAAAATGCACGCAAACAAAAGAAATGCCGAAATCGACCACAACACTAATCAAGGGCACGTTAAATAAATTTCTTTTTTGCATAACATAAACGAAAGCTTTCAGTTAATTATAATTGGAAGCTTTTAAAATTTTCATTTCATTTTAATTTTAAGAGAAAAAAAAGGGGGGGGACTAAAACAATTTATTTTGGACAGGTTCAGACTCTAATAAATCTTCGATTTTGCAATTTAATACATCACAAAGCTTGTCAAAATTAAGATAAGAAGGCTGTGTTCTTCCCTTTGCCCAAGAATATATCGTCGGCTGGGGCAGATTCATAATCTGAGCCAATTTATAGAGGCTTATGCCTTTTTTGTTTGCAAATTCTTTGATTTTTATTTTCATATTGTTTTAATTATATATTATTTGGTCTATTTATTCCATATTAGGGCCAATTTTTTTCAATCGTTTAGATGAATTATGAAATTTTAATTAAAGTTTATAAGAAAAGTCGCGTTATAATAATTGACATATTGACATATTATCGTTGAGAAACAATAATAAAATTTATAAACAGAGGAATTATATATTATGAAAAAACCAATTTCATTCTTAGCCGCAACGGTTGCTGTTATCACAATTATGGCGTCAGTGGGCGTTTTTGCTTCGCAAAATACTTACAGCATCACCCCAAAAGCTCCAAAAGTAACGGCATCATTAAAACCGATTATAGCGAAATACAGAGGACAAAACTACATCGGCGCAATGCAAGATTTAGAAGAACTTGTCAAAAAAGAAAAAAATAACACCTATGCAAAATATTATCTTGCCCTTTGCTATACAAGATTAGGCTACAGAGATGAAGCAAAAATTCTCTATCATGAAATTGTTCACAAAGACGACAATTTAGCTTTGGCGCACTATTCTCAAAGAGCGCTCGATTGTCTTGATAACCCGGATGATGAGCTATGTAAACCAAAAGAAGACATAAGCTCGGCTCCCGAAGAAAGAACCCAATCGGATGACATAACGCTTTTCTTGCGCTCAGGACAACAAATTCACCCAAGCGCAATGGATAGAATCACAAGCGAAAGAATGAAAAGAAGAATTGAACAAGAAGAATACGAAAAACAACAACAAGAAATGCAAAATGGCACAGACACTCAATTCAAGTCAGATGCGAGCGATTTAATGCCGACAAATGAAGAAATAATTTCAGCTTTAAACACACTTTCAAAAATCGGAATCAACCCATACAACAACAGCTTTAACCCTTTAGCTCAAGCAAACCAATATAATTTCTTGGGGCTGGCTCCAATGCTTAATCAAACTCAAAACAGCGAATTTTTGAAGATGTATTTGAATTCTCAATTAATGCAGCAAAATGATTTAAGTAACTTTGGAATATAATTTTTGGAATTGCCATGACAGAAAACATCACTACAGTAAAAATCAATACGACAAAATTTGGCGAAGTTGAAGTTGATAAAAATTCAATCTTTGATTTCGTCTGCCCTATTATCGGCTTTAACGACCTTAAACAATACACAATCATTGACTATAAGCCCGATTCGCCATTCAAATGGCTTCAATCCATGGAAGATATGGATTTGGCTTTTCCTGTCACATTGTGCAGCTTTTTTGGAATTGATTATCAATTCGATATACCCGACGACGAAGCCCAAAAGCTCGGAATCGAAAGTGCGGACGATGTTTTTGTTTGTAATATCGCAAACATCCCTTCGTCAAATCCGCAAGGCGCAACAATCAATATGTTAGCGCCCGTTGTAATTAATATTGTAAATAAAAAAGCAATGCAGATAATACTTCGAAATTCAAATTTTGAAGTCCGCCACAGATTATTCGAAAAAAAGGAAGATGATTCGACCGCCAAGGAAGCAGGTAAATAATGCTTATACTTAGTCGCAAAGTGAATCAAAAACTCATCATTAACGATAACATCGAAATCGTGATTCTGGAAAGCTATAAAAACACGGTTAAAATCGGCGTGAATGCTCCAAATGACGTTCAAATCTACAGAGAAGAAATTTATAACGAAATCAAAAAATCTAATACACAAGCACACAACTTTGACATTGATTCGATTGATAATATTAAACCCAAGCAATCAGACAGCAGCGTTAAATTTGACCTAATTAAGAAAATCCAAAAAAATGACTTGCCAAATTAATGAGGCTAAAAATTATTTCTATCAAAAAGAATATAAAAAAGCCTTTAAGATTTTCATTAAACTGAAAGATTATTACAGCGCGGGGCTTTGCTGCCTTTTGAGCAAAAAAAGAAAGTTTGCCAAAATCTGCTGGCAAAAAAATCATCTCACTTCTCCCGCAAGCGAATGGGGATTGGGGGTTTTGGATATGATTGATTTAAAATATCCCAAAAAAATGCCTTCATTTTTTCAAACCCGCGCCCAGCTTGAAATATACCTTAATTTATTTATTGAAAATCATCTTATAGAATGGGCGCAAAACCTCATATCAAATGACGACATTTTATACCATTGCAACCCGGAAAGCTATAAATTCATCGCCCGCGCGCTTTTTTCAAACGGGTATTTTGATTTAGCCATAAGCTATTGTAAAAAAACTCTGAGGCTCTATTATTGCGATCCCGAGGCGTTTTTGATTTTGTCGCAGTGTTATTATTTAAAAAATGACTTGATTGAAGCTTATGATGCGATTAAAAAAGTTTTAAACATGGTCTCAAACTATTTTCCCGCAATTGTTTTCAAAAATATCTTAGAAGAAGAAATGAAGAAAGAAAAATAGTTTTTTTAAAATATCAAAAAACGCGCTTTTGTTTTGCAATCTAAAAACGCGTTTTTGATAAGTTATAAATTTATATTTAAAATCAGAATCCGGCTTTTGCCTTGTCTTCGTCGCTCACGCCTTTAATTGTGAGGTTGACTCTGCCTTTATCGTCGATTTTTTG
This sequence comes from Candidatus Gastranaerophilales bacterium, assembly GCA_947624685.1. GTDB lineage: Bacteria > Cyanobacteriota > Vampirovibrionia > Gastranaerophilales > Gastranaerophilaceae > RUG14156. The sequence continues at coordinate 6,313 of CANQLJ010000008.1, forward strand.
GACTTTGACGATGACTTCTTGGCCGATAGTGAGGTGCGGTTCAATTGTGTCAATTCTTTCGTTACAGATTTGTGAAATATGAACCATACCGTCTTTTCCGGGAGCTAATTCAACAAAAGCTCCGATTGGAATAATTCTTACAACCTTGCCGCGGCAAACCATGCCGACTTCCGCTTTAAATGTAAGGTCTTTTATCATTTTCTTAGCAAGTTCTGCGCCTTCTTTATCGTTTGATGTAATTGTAACTTTACCATCGTCTTGAATGTCGATTTCAGCGCCTGTAGCGTCAATTATTCCTCGAATTGTCTTTCCGCCCGGCCCGATTACCGTTCCAATATCTTCAACAGGTATTGTCATTGACATTAATCTTGGAGCATTCGGTGAAATATCAGCTCGCGGTGCGGATATTACTTCTCTCATACAATTCATTATATGTAATCTGCCTTCTTTAGCTTGTGCTAAAGCGCGTCTTAGTGTCGGGTTTGAAATACCCTTGATTTTCATATCCATTTGAAGGGCAGTTATACCTTCTTCATTACCCGTTACTTTAAAATCCATATCGCCCAAGAAATCTTCAATTCCTTGAATATCGGTTAGTACGATGTCGCCATCTTCTTCATGGATTAGACCCATAGCGACACCCCCTATCATACATTTAACGGGGACTCCGGCATCCATTAAGGCCATTGAACTTGCGCAAGTTGAACCCATAGAGGTTGATCCGTTGGATTCAAGTACGTCTGAAGTTACTCTAATTGTATAAGGAAAATCTTCATGTGAGGGTAATGCCGGAACATTAGCTCTTTCCGCTAAATTCCCGTGGCCCACTTCACGTCTGCCCGGCCCTCTTAGGGGTTTAACTTCGCCAACGGAGAACCCCGGGAAGATGTATTTATGCATATAGTCTTTGTTTCGAATCGGGTCGACGCCATCTAATTCTTGCGCCATGCCGGGGCCGGCCAGAGTTGCAACAGAGAGGATTTGAGTTTGACCTCTTGTAAATACCGCGCTTCCGTGGACTCCCGGGAGTACGCCAACTTCGCACCAGATGGGGCGGACTTCTGTTGTTTTTCTGCCGTCGGCTCTAACACCTTCGTTTTTAATCATTGCACGCATGATTTTCTTTTCGAGGTACTTAAATTCTTCCGCAACAAAATCAATTCCCGTTTCTTCAATCATCTTAGCTATCGGATGTTCTTCTCCCAGTGCTTCAATTTTTTCTTTAACAACTTCTTTGATTTTATCTAATTTTTCACTTCTTTCATCTCTGTCTGTCGTGTGATAAGCGTCAACCACAGCATTATACGCCGTTTCTTTGATGATTGAAGCAAGTTCAGTTGTATCATAAGGATTTACAAATTCTTCTTTTTTAACACCGCATTCATTTGCAAAAGCAATTTGAGCATCGCATTGAGCTGCAATTTCTCTTTGCGCAAATTCAACAGCTGCCATAATATCGTCTTCCGTTACAAATTTACAGCCCGCTTCAACCATAATAACGGACTCTTTAGTACCCGCGATAACGATATTCATATCGGATTTTTCGTCTTGGGAGTGCGTCGGGTTAGCGATAAATTGACCGTCGATTCTTCCAACTCTAACAGCTCCGACAGGGCCTTCAAAAGGAGCGCCCGAGAGCATAAGAGCGGTTGAAGCACCTATGATTGATAAAATATCGGGTTGTTCTTCCTGGTCATAAGCGAACAATTGCGAAACGATTTGAACGTCGTTTCTGTATCCTTTAGGCCACAAGGGTCTTATGGGTCTATCTATTAATCTTGAAATTAAAATTGCTTTTTCCGATGCTTTGCCTTCGGTTCTTGTATAGCCGCCCGGGATTTTACCGATTGCAGACATTCTTTCTTCATAGTCAATTAACAGAGGGAAAAAGTCTATTCCCACTCTGGGCTCTTTTGAAACAGTTGCGTGCACAAAAAGCATTGTCCCGCCGCATTTAACAGTCACCGAAGCGGTCGCTTGCTTTGCATACTTTCCTGTTTCAACTTCCACGGTTTTCCCACCAACCGTCAAAACCATTTTTTTACTTTCAGGTTTGTTCATCTTTTTCTTCTTTCTTTTTTACGTCTTTTTTTACATAAAAATTCTATAATAAAATCGAAGCGGAATCAAACATTTATAAAGTTTTCTTTCAAAGATTAAAAGTGATATTGACAACTTATCGTATTTTTTTATAATTCAGATATATTATGTATGAAAATCTGGAATTAATTAAACAAAAATGCCTCAACTGCACAAAATGCAACCTTTGCAAGACCAGAACCAATGTCGTTTTTTCTTCGGGCATTGCAAATTCGAAATTGGTTTTAATTGGCGAAGCTCCGGGATACTGGGAAGATATTAAAGCAGAACCCTTCGTCGGGCGCGCGGGACAGCTTTTGGACAAGATTTTTGAATGTGTTGATTTTTCAAGAAAAAAAGATATTTATATCTGTAACACCATAAAATGCCGTCCGCCAAATAATCGCGACCCGTTGGATGAGGAAAAAGAAGCTTGCAGGGAATTTTTAGACGCGCAACTGGAGATTTTAAAACCGAAAATAATTCTGATTTGCGGCAAAGTCGCGCTTAAGACCTTTTTGCCCAATGAAAAATCAATCACAAGAGTGAGAGGAAAGTGGTTTGACGGGCCATACAATTCTAAAATGATGCCTATTTTTCACCCTTCGTATCTTTTGAGGAATGATTCAAGACAAAAAGGAAGCCCGAAATGGCTGATGTGGCAAGATATTAAGGAAGTTCGAAGGATGTATGATTCGCTTTAAAAAGAATTTTTACACCTTAAAAAGCGAGGTAAAAATTAAATAACCTCGCTTTTAAAAATTGAATTTCATCTTAAACCAAGCCCAATACCTTTTTATACCAACTGAAAGTTTCTAATTCTAATCCGTTAAATGTGGTTTTAAGACATTGTTTTTTTAAGTACGATGCAAATTCATCGTTAAACTTGGATTTGATTGAAGATTGGGTCTTTGTTTCTTGAGCGGAAATTGACATAACAAACCTCCTAGCGAAATACAACTAACAACATTGAACTTTGGCTCTATTATACCATATAAAAAAATTAATGTAAGTATTTATATCAAAAAATAGCTCGAAAGCATTAGATATATGTTTTTTATGCATCTAAAGCCGTTGCCAATTGTAATGATATGTAAAGATTTTATTATTTCATCCGACTAATTCGCTTGGATTAAGTGAGCCATTTTTTCCAAATACACCCCGTATCCGTTTTGTTTGTATTTTTGAGACAGCTCAATTAATTGTTTCGGGGTGATATAACCCATCCTGCAAGCGACTTCTTCGATGGCCGCGATTTTCATGCCTGTATTTATTTCCATCGATTGGACAAAATTTGCCGCTTGCAAAAGGCTCTCAAACGTCCCCGTATCAAGCCAGGCAAAGCCGCGGCCAAGAATTTCAACATTCAAAGAATTGTTTTTAAGATAAATTTTGTTTAAATCCGTAATCTCAAGTTCTCCGCGTGCTGAGGGTTTGAGGGATTTTGCATATTCAACAACATTTTTGTCATAGAAATATAATCCCGTTATTGCGTAATTTGATTTTGGAAATTTGGGTTTTTCTTCGATAGAGAGGACTTTTTGGTTTTTATCAAATTCCACAACACCGAATCTTTGAGGGTCATGGACTTGATAGCCAAAGACAGTCGCACCGGAAGTGCGTTTTGCGACTTCTTTAAGCATCGAAGAAAAGCCGAAGCCATGGAATATATTGTCGCCCAAGATTAACGCCACAGGCTCATTTTGGATGAAATCCCGCGCAATTATGAAGCTTTCTGAGATTCCTCTAGGCACTTTTTGAATTTCATAAGAAAATTTAACCCCGATTTGGCTTCCGTCCCCTAAAGCTTTTTTAAAATTATCTATGTCATAAGGGCTTGTAATTATTAATATATCTCTGATTCCAGCCAACAGAAGTGTTGTAATCGGATAGTAAATCATCGGTTTATCGTATATTGGAAGGAGAATCTTCGATATTGGAACAGACGCCGGATATAGCCTCGTTCCCGTCCCGGCTGCTAATATAATCCCTTTCATAATCCCTCCCTTTTTTGTTCGTGTTAGTAACATTTTAGAATAATTCTTTTTATTTGTATAGGTAGGAAAAAATTTTGGTATTTTTTAAATTTATGTAATGATATATTTATGGATAACTGTAAAAGCTTCAAACCTTCAATAGATAATAATTCAAGCATTCTTATCTTAGGCTCGATGCCCGGAGTAAAATCGCTTGAGATGCAGCAATATTACGCTCATCCAAAAAACAGATTCTGGAGAATTATGGGTATTATTTGCAATGTTTCAAATTTGCAAGAATTCGATTATGATTCAAAATTAATAGCCCTTCTTAAAAATAATATTGCACTTTGGGACACTCTTAAATCCTGTAATCGCCAAGGTAGTCTCGACTCAGATATTAAAAACGAAATACCTAACGATATTAAAGGTTTATTAAAAAAATATCCCGCTATTAAAACGATTTGTTTGAACGGAAATAAGTCCTATTGCGCTTTCAAAAAATATTTTCCCGATTTATTGCAAAAATATAATTGCCTCAAAATGCCTTCCACCAGCCCCGCCAATGCAAGGTATAGTTTGGATGTGCTTATAAAAGAATGGGCTAAGATTTGTTCAAAATTTGTTTAAAATTGGGCTAAAATTAAAAAATTAGCGAACACAAAGGACGCAAAAAAGCCTTTAAGAAATATGTTTTTTGAAAACGGAATTTTTCCTAATCTTTTAAGGTGTCAAATTATAAAATGGATATATAATCCCTAAATCGGCTTTTTGTTGATAGAATAGGGTTTGGCTTATAGCGAAAAAACCCATAATTATTGTAGGTCATTTTTATAGTTTTCATTAAAATCAACCCCAAATTTTGACCCCCGAAAAGCGAAAGTTTTGTAACATTTTGTAAAATATATTCAAATACTGGCAATAATATATAAAATATATACTTTTAATATATAAGAAATATTTGAGGTAAAAGTATGAACATTGGGCAAATTAACGTAGATTCTAACTATAACAACTCGCTTGCGGCGATTATCAAAAACAACTATAACGTTGACTATGGCACGCAAGAATATGAAGAAATTAAAGACCTGATCCAACAAAACAACCCCGAAATCTATAATTCCGACAGAAAAACCCTTAATGACAGCGGAAATATTGATGAAACGTTTTTATATGTCGGAGACACGGTTAATCTGCCTGAATTTGATGACATAAATAACCTGATAGATGAAATTGAAAATGAAACAAATGAAGTTGAAGACTATGTTTTTGATGACGCCATTGAAGATACAATTGAAGATGCAATTAAAGATGTAGTGGAAGATGACGTTGTTGAAGACTCTGAAAATGCAGCTGATAGCGAAATTGAGGACGCAGTTGAAGATACTGTTGAAGATACTGTTGAAGATGCGACCGGCACCATTGAAGCTGATAACACTATTGATAATGAAACAGAAACACAAAATGATACACCAAATAACGATACAATAAATGACACAAAGGAAAATCCGGACACCCAAAATGATGATTTAGGCTATGTTTTTGATGATATGACGGATATGAGCTCAACAAGCGCAACTTTCAGATTTGAAAATCAAACCCTAACTAAAGACAATACCGACGATAAAAAAGATAATGAATTAACTACAGCTACCACAACATATGTTTTTGACGTTCCTTCAAACCAACAACCTTCCCAAGGAGAAGAAATTTTAAAAGACAACAACATCGCAATTGATGGAAACATCGACTACACAAGACAATCTTTGGAAGGTAATTGCTGGCTTTTGAGCGGTTTAAATTCTCTTTCATATACCGAAGAAGGAAAAGATGCGATAAAAGATGCTATTTCAGTCAATGACGACGGTTCGGTCGATGTATATTTCAAAGGAATTGACAAAAGCTATAATGTAACTTTAGACGAATTGAAAAAAGACCACTTCTTCAGATGCGGAGATGATGACGTTTCGGCTATAAACATCGCAATGAGAAAATACAGACAAGACCTTGTTGATGGCGAACGCTTTGGCGACAACTATTATCTCAATTATACGAGTGCCAACACTCAAAACGGGCTCTTAGTCGAAGGCGGCCACAGCCAAACAGTTTGGCAATTATTCGGTTTTGACAACTATCAAGACTGTGTATATGGCGATTCGACTTATAGCGACTATGACAATTTATTTAATGAATATAAAAATGACCAAAATAATTCCGTGCTGACTTTCACAATCCGCCAAAACGAATCGCTTAATCTGGCAGACAGCGGCGCTAAATTAGACATCTTATCTTCCCATGCTTATACGATAAAAGAAATTGAAAAAAATGATAATCAAGAAAACATTGTCGTAATCGTAAATCCTTATAATTCAAAGATGGAATATAAAATTAAAGAAAGCGATTTTAAATCTCTTATGTCAAACGGCAAGATGGACCTGACCTATTGCAAACTATAAGAGCATAAAAAACACTATATAAAAGCGCTTTTGGTTTTAGAAAAATTTTTGTTATAATTATATTATGAACGAAAAAATCAAAAGCATCTGCATTTTTGCAAGCGCATCAAATAATATCGATAAAAAATATTTTGAAATTGCATATAATCTTGGTTTTATGATTGCAAAAGAAGGCTACGACATTATTTATGGCGCATCTAACCTCGGGCTTATGGGCCAAGTTGTCTCGGGCGCAAATAAATTCGGCACAAATATCACGGGCGTGATGCCTCAAAGGCTCTATGATTTCGGGATTGAAAAAGGAGCCTGCACAAATTTTATCATCACAAAAGAGATGAGACAAAGAAAAGCCAAGATGGACGAACTGTCTGATGGAATTATTGCACTGCCCGGAGGGTTTGGGACATTAGAAGAACTGAGCGAAATGATTGTTCAAAAGCAGCTCGGCTATTGCAACAAGCCCATTGTAATATTAAATTCTTATCAATATTATGATAATTTGATTAAATTTTTTGATGAAATGATAAAACAAAATTTCGCTCCAAAAAATTCAACAGAGATTTATCACATTTCAGATACAATTGAAGATGCCATAAAATACATCAACAACTATCGTTTTGATGATAAAAATTACATTAAAGAAAAATTAAAAAACGAAAATATCAACCTTTCGGCCAATATAAAAAACTAAAAACATGGTTCATACTATAAGTGTGTAAGGACTTAGGGTAAATGCTGGATAAAATTCAAAATAATACATCAGATATTATCGAAAAAAGTCAGATAGATAGAATTAGTCAATATGGTGCAACAAATCCGTTTAAAGAAGCGACAAACGATTATTTCATCGATGAATCGCATATCTCTTTTGCTGCGATGGATAAATATCAAAGAGAAATCGATATTAAAGAATTCAGCAAGATTCTTCTGGAAACGGACGAAAAAGAAGCAAATAATCTTGTCATAAACCAAGCTTTTGATGGGGATTATTCGATTGAAAACGATGATTTTCTTTTAGAGCTCATAAATAACGAAAATTTCTTAAATGACATTAATAAAGAAGATATTTAATAAGATTAAAAAATTTTATCATCTGAAAATATTAAAAAAGCGCTATTATAGATTCGGCGAATGTAAAAAGTGCGGCTGCTGCTGCGAAAACATCTATATTCGCCACGAAGGTAAAGTGATTAAAAGCGAAGAAGAATTTGAAAACATCAAAAAGAAAGATTCTTACAGCTTCTATCGTCATATAAAAGTTATTTCAAAGGACGATTTCGGGCTTGTTTTCAGCTGTAATAAATTTGATAAAGAAAAAAGACTCTGTCTTGAGCACAAAAATCGCCCCTCGATATGTCGAAATTACCCCAGCGAAGAAATTTTTTCCTTTGGCGCACAGCTGCAAGAGGGCTGCGGCTTTTGCTTTGAACCCATTGTGAGCTTCGAAGAAGTTTTTAAAAAAGTGGGTAGAAATAAAAAGAATATTTATAACGATTCGTCTAAAGTTGTCCGGAGTTGATAGTAATTTACTATAGCAATAATCGCTGTTCAATCACAATTGGTGCGGTTTTTTGGCATATTAGTTAGTCTAACTATTAACATTTGTAACTAAACATATAAACAAGGTTGCGTAACTTTATAATTGGTATATAATTAGAGTATAGTAAAAATAAAAAGGAGTAAAAAATGTTTATTTCCCCCAAAGAGTATACAGAATCGCTTAAACAGGAAATAATTAAACGCGAACTCGAGCTCAAAGAACTAAAAGATACATATAAAAAGCTTGCAGGAAGCGAGTTTGAGCCGACAGGCGGTGACAGAATTACAAAAGCAAAAGTTGTAGCAAGCAACCTATCAACGATAGAAAAAATCTCACAAGCCCAAAAAGAGCGGCACAAAAAAAGACGATTAGAAAAGTTACCTCAGATAGTTGACTATATAAAAACCAATGGGCCATCAAGTTTAGCCGCAATTTCAAGGGACTTAAAAATGACAAACGGCGCTACAAAACGAATTTTAGAAGAAAACAAAGAGCTGTTCAAAAAAAATCCCAATAAACTTTGGAGCTTAAAATAAGCTAATAAGCCGCAAATCGGCTATCAATAGGCCCCAATAAGCCACAAATGAGCCAAAATAAATTTTAATAAAAAAGCGGCTAAACCGCTTGTTGCACTTAGGCCCTCTCTCTTATTCCGGGCCGCTCGGAGACGTCCAAAACCTCCGGGTATTTAAACGCGAGGCTTCCACACCCTCGCTTTTTTTATAATTATATTATAGCATTTTATCGCGATTATTCAATAGCTGTCTACTTATGGATAAGTTTACCTATATTATGCTTATGCTTCCTTTTTTATTTTTTTATTATCCGGGCTAAAAAATTGTCAAAGTATAAGCGAAGCTCGGTTGGAATTTGCAAAAGCAAACACGGCAATTGATTACAATATGATTGCAAACGAAATGGGTTTTAGTGTTAAGCAGCAATTAACATTTTATGAGGGAAAAGTTAGCGAACCCGAATTAAATTACACCGCAAAATATGAACCGACGACGGGTGAAATTAAATATAATACACAAGCCCTCACCCCAAAAGGTAAAAAGATATTAAGCGGCCAAAAATTAACACCCGAAGCTATTTTAAGACATGAACTCGGGCATTACAGACAATTTTATGATTCCGCAAATTCCTTGGGAATTGACGCTCTTGAAAATACACTAGTCGAATACTATAAATCAGCATATGAAAAATATGGCGGATCGTTAGACCTAAGCACAAATTCTAAACCCAATCCTAATGTTTTAAATATTTTGGAACGAAAAGGTATTGATAAAGATATGGCCACAAATATGCTCTTTGGCGACAGAAGTTCTTTTAATAGGGATTTTTATCAAACCGCAATAGAATCAAACACAAGGCCTGTTATAGAATCTAACCACGCAAATGAATATTTAAGTGCACTTTTAGATAAAATAAACGGTTTAAGTGAAGAAGAAATGCGACAATTAGCCCAAAAACACACAATTCAACTGCCGTGCAAAAATATTTTACGCCCGATGATGCAAAATTATTTGAATTATTTGATTTAACTTCCAAAAAAAACGGTTCTTGGCGCAACATTAGGATGTACCAAAGGTGAAATAATCAATTCAATAATTGATGAATTGATGAATAAAGAAATTGAAAACGAAAGTGAAGATAAAATTGAAAATTAGGGCCGTGCTTTTGTTCTTATTTTAACCTTCCAACTGATTTTTATGCCCGGAATTTTGAACATATATCTTAAAAACTCTCCCTTATAGGGATGATAGATTTTGTTGTCGGGCGATTTAAAGCATTTGTCGTTTTGATAATATTCTTTTAAATCGATTGTTTTTTCTTCAATTGTATTACATTTAAAGCCGCCGTTTACAAGCTCCGTCGGAGTAAAAATTTCGCAATTAAGCCATTTTGCGCTATTTGGGCTATTTACGTAATTTTTGAATTTTTTTGCATGGCAAATTCGCTTGTTATACAGATACGTTATTGCTTGGTTAGACAGTCGGCAGACGGGAAAGAAGCTTCCGTATAATTCAATTGAATCATCATAAATCCAACCAATCTTTTTTGTCCAACACCAACTTGAATTTATCAATTCACCTCTAAAATGACAGACAAGCAGGTCGGTGGTTTTGTTTTTATATTTTTCAAAAAACGTGCTGTACGATTCTCCGTTAAAGTAAACGTCATAGTCTAATTGCCAATAGTATTTATAGTTAGGGAAATATTGTTTAACGTAATAGAAACGATAGTCGCCATTGTACCACATGATTTTTTTAAAATTTTCATCCTCAAAAGATGAATAAAAGCAAGGCAGATTAAGCTTTTTGTGGATGTTTATGTCAAATAAAAAGCAGTTTACTTTAGTGTTATAAAATTCTTTTTGACAAATTGCAGAGTCGGATTCTATTTTTAATTCCGTATTATCTATGCACAATATAACATCATCGCCCGATTTTAAAAGTTTTTGATACTCGTTTATCACATTTTGGTTAATGATGTGTGTCGAGATGAATTTGAGGGTGTCAGAGGTTTTTTTAAAGGTATTCATATTAAATATCTTTACTATTTAAAACAGGAAATTATCTTATAAATTCTAATAATACGTCTTATTTTACAATGTTGTTTTGGTATTGTCAAATATAGTCCAATTAAACATCATTCCAATGAAACAATGTAGCGCCTAAAATTAAATGAGGATTAAAAATATGGAAGACATAAAAGTTTTATTGGGCGAAAGAATTCGGGAATTGAGAAAACTATTGAACATTTCCCAACAAGAATTGGCCGAAAAAATAAATATCGACCAAAGAAACCTTAGCAACATCGAATGCGGAATTTCCTTTCCGTCAAAAACCCTTATACAAATTTCAAAAGCGCTCAACGTAACGTTAATGGAGCTATTTGATTTTGAACACCATAAACTATCCCCAAAAGACATGAAAAAATTTATTATCGACTATCTTGAAAACATCTCTCAAGACAATTTAAAGATAGTCTATAGATTAATTAAATCAATGAAATAGCATATTTTTAAACATAATTAAACTTTTTTTAAACCAAAAGGTTATTTTTTATTTTATGATTTGAATTTATATTTAAAGAAATGTAAATTTAAGTATAAAAAAGCTTTTCAAAGTTCAAAAAATAATATACTATAGAGCTGTTATTAGACATACATGTGTTGTTAGAATAAGGGGGTAAAAATTGATTAGTCCTTTAGGTTTTAGCGTCGATAAAAAAATTGGCGCAAATGTCGGTGTGCAAGGATTTGCTAAAGCAAAAAATCAATCGTTTTTAAAGACGAATGAAGCGATGCAATTTGAAAAACAAAACCCGATAAGTTATGCTAAAATTCCGCTCGGGTTGTATCAAATTTCTTTTATGGGTGAAGATTATCATGACATCAATTCAAAAAGGGAATGGATTGACTATGGAGCAAATCTTTATTTAGGGCCGATAACAGATTATATAAGAGATAATGACCCCAGAAGCAGAGCGCGCGCAAAAGCGGTAAAATGCGATTTGAGCGGAAAAGATTTAAGTAATTATATATTTAAAAAAGGTGTTTTATATGATTCCGATTTATCAAACACAACTCTTGAAAACGCAACTTTTGAAGACTGTAATATGATAGCGGTTAATTTAAAAGGCGCAAAAACAAGACGCACTGATTTTACTCACGCAAATTTATGCGATGCTGATTTTAGCGGTGCCCAATTGGGAAGAAGAACCGATATGACAGGCGCGAACCTAATGGGAGCTAATTTAGAAGGTGTCGATTTAAGCTGTGTTTGTTTAAAAAATGCGCTCTATAACAAGATGACAAAATTACCCGACGATATTGATCCTGATGCCGAAGGCATGATTAAACTTGAAAGCCGCAGAGATTATAGCCTTCCTCCGGTATTTGAGCCAAGTTATAATGACGAACCAATAGATGAAAGTATATATGGGCAAGGATACTACCCGATAAGCCCGCCTTTAGAACCACCTAAAAAACCGGTTGATATTTATTCAGAAGTTCGAAAGCGGTTTGAACGTGCAAAAATAAGAAATTTCATTGTTTTTGACAGCAAATTTGATAACAATTCTTTTAAAAGAGCTGATTTAAAGAACCTGGATGCGCATAATTGCAGTTTTAAAAATGTAATATTAACAAGAGCCTATGTTAAAAATTTACAAGCCGTAAACTGTGATTTTTCGGGTGCTAAAATGAAACAAATTAATCTGGACAATGCAGAATTTCAAGATGTAGATATGTCAAATGCTGATTTAAGAGGAGCAATTTTTACATTCAAATCAGCAGAAAACTTAAAATTATATGGCACAATATACGATCAATATACAGTATTTAACAGTGATTTTGATCCTAAAGATTATGGAATGACATATCGAGAATCTTCACCTGAAACATATGGATTACACACTTCTAAAGAAGGAGACTACGAATGGTAATAAAAGTTAATAGTTTTAATTTTAATCAAAAATTAAATCATCGAAATATCTCATTTGGCTCAGGCAAAGTTGATTTTTATACGGACTTTGATAACACTTATAGTCCTATTTCTCAAGCTGCCTATAAAACAGTAAACTCAAATAACACTCCGGGGCTTGTTCAATATAGTAAAAATTTTAGAAAGTTTTTTGACAATACCCACAAAGGTTTAAAATTTCATGTCACGACAGGAAGAACCTTTGGTGAATATGAGGAAATGGCGCGATTGATTAAATCAAAAGGGTTTGAATTACCTTTGCCTGATACATTAATTGCAAAAAACGGAAGCGATGAATATATAAAAGTAGCCTCCGATAAAGACTTTTATGAAAAAGGGATATTTCCTTTCAGCTACAGTAAAACAAATCCCCAAAAAGAAGAGGAGATTAAAAAGCTCACAAATTGGGACGGGCCTAAAATAAAAGAAAAATTAAAAGAAATATTAAAAAAACACGATTTAAAAATCGTTGAAGCAGATTCCGAGCACGGTGTCGGCGATTACGGAGATAAGTCATTATTTTCAAGCGGAAAATTACCTGATGAAAGATCAAAATATTTCTTTGGCGATGAAAAACCGCAGTGGATTGCGGGTCTGAGAAATGACGGAAAATGTAAGATTTTTGTCACCTATCCTCCCGATATGGAAACAACGCCAGAAAGAAAAGAAATATTAGATTCAATTAACAAGGAATTTAATGATTATCTTGATGAAACAGGGGTTGAATACCATAGTTACAGCGCCAGACATGCTAATGAATGTGCAAATAGGCCTTATTACATAACAGAACCTTTGATAGATAAAACCTTATCTGCCGGAAGCAAGGACAGAGATGCCGGATTGACAAAACTTTTTGACACAAAAGAAGCAATTAAAAAAGCGATAAAAAATAATGATTTGGTTATTGTTGCGGGAGACAGCTCAAATGACTTTGATATGTTAAATCCTCTTATGTATTTAGATGTTCCCGAATTAACAGATGAAGAAACTGCTGCGTTCGCTAAAAACCCGGGGTTTAAATTGAGAGATTTTTGGGATTCTAACAGACATTATTCGGAAAGTGTTGTCAATAAGCTTGATTCAAATAATCCTTTACATAAAGATATTATAAAACAACTTAACGAGTTGCCGTTTGTGAGTATTGTGGTTGAAAATGAAGCAAAAGATTTTCCTCTTAAAGATTTAACCGATGCTTTTGGTACAAATAGTCCGTATCATAAAATTATCACGGTTAAACCGGGGCACCTTGAAGATGGCGTTAAACAAGCGATAAAATTATATGCCGAACAAAACCCTCAATACGCTGAAAAATTGAGCCCGGATCTTAAAAATGAAATTTATGGAACAATAGAAAAAGGGGCGAAGACTGCAAAAGCAAATTTTAGCAAAGCGGGTATTGCTGCATTGGGTGTTGGGATAATATCCGCATTATTGCTGCTTTTGAGGCATTTGAAACATAAAAAAAACCATAAATAACATTAAAAGTTAATAAAGTATAAAAATTAAATAAAAAATTAATTTATTTAAAAAAAGGGAAGAAAATGAAAATAACTTTGCCTTCATCGTTTGGCGTATATTCAAACATAAAAAGACAACAAAAAAATTATGCACCTAAAAAAACTGCCAACAAAAACATTCCCTTATCTTTTGAAGCGATTATATATAAAAAAATCAACCCAAAATACCTTTCGCAAAAAGATGAACTTGAAAAAGAGATTGATAAATTTAGCGCTTCGGGGAAAAATGTCAAATATCTTGGGGAGGGAGTGTTTTCTAAGGCTTATTCATTTGACAAAATGCCAAATATCGTAATAAAAGAAGCATTTGACCAAAATGAAACATTTGAACAAGAACAGCAAAATTTAGAGATGATTCCCGACAGAATCCAAAACACCCAAAAATTTGTCGCAAGGGTGTATGACGATGAAGAAAAAAAGTATTACCTTTTGAGCACAAAAGTGGAAGGTGAAGCGGCAAATTTTGAAAAAAAGCCTTGGACGAATTCATATTTAAAAAATCTTTTTGATACGATGTTTGAAATGGATAAAGAAGGATTGTACCATGGCGATTTGAATAACGGCAATATGAAGCTGGATGATGGCACAGTTAATTTTCTTGATTTTCAATGGGCAAGCAAGGTCAACAAGGGCGAATTTTTTCTTGAAAACAAAGAAAGCATACTGCCGCCTTTTATAATAAACGAAAATTCCCAGATGTTTGAAATGGCGGAGCTGCCTTATTATATAAAGCAAATGGAAAAAACAGATGATGCAATTATGTTTTTGAGCAATTATTTAGCTTGTAAAGCAAACTATCACAAAAAAAGATATGACCTTATTGAACAAATGTCAAAACAATATGATTATACGTATGAATCAGATACCGTAAATATGGCGAAGTCTTTTGAGAAAGCGCAAGCGGAAATTTTTGAAAGACGGCCCGATTTTGTTTTAAGAACGGAAGCCAAAAAAATTCGGTTTTTAAATTCATTTAGAGAAGCTTATAAGTCAATTGATGAAAATGTCCCCAATAAAAATATCCTAATTGCCGGATCGGCCTATCTTGTTACATTGAGCGCTATTCAAGATTTTAGGCAAGAAGTTGCGCGAAATAAAAAAATCTATGAAGATGAGCTTAAAGAGATTAAAAACAAAGAGAGCGGATTTTTTTATTCGCTTTTTGCAAGCAAAGAAAAGGTGGATTCTAATAAAAACAAAAAAGAAAAATTACAATTATACGTAGATTATCTTGAAGGACAAGAAAAGTATGGTGATTTTTGGTTTGAAAAATTGGAAAGCTGGACAAAAGACGCATACGCTTTTCCTTTAAGGCATACGACAGGGCGCATAAACTATTGGGAAAGCTTATATAGTTTTAATAATCCAAACGTCAACTTGAATGATTTTGGCCGAATCTCAAATATCTTGCTTAAATTTGGCGGCTATTATATAACCCAATATTCAAGAAATTTTTCGGTTGATAGTGAAAAAAATACCCAAGAGATTAACGAAATTGACGGAATGATTAAAGATTTATCTCAAGCAATCAGCACCGGCCAATCGGTCTATAGCACAAAAAGCGAGTTAGATGAGCTTAAAGATATTCAAGAGAGAATACAAAGAAAAAATCACTTTGACTGGAATTTAGATATTATTAATTTGGCGCTTTTGGGGATTTTGAGGGCTCGTCAATTGAGCGAATATCTTACATTAATATTACAAATTGATAAGCTCGAACCCGAAGAGCAGGAATATATCAAAAAAGCAAAAGTTTTGGCACAAGGAATTCAAGAAAAATATGAATCTATCTCAAATAGAATCTTTCAAACAGTCTATGACGACATTATAAGCTCATCTCCGCCCTCCACAACAATGTGCGGATATAAGGGCATGGAAAATTTTTAAAAAGCAAAATTCCCCCCCCTTTTTTTCTTTAAAAAACTTTTAAAATCGGTTTTTAAAAGTTACAATTTAGTTCACAAGTTTGAAAATTTTGTTACAAATATCAAATGTTTCTTCGCAATTTTCAACGGCGAGCATATTGTCCCCGTCGCAAAGAGCACATTTCGGATTCGGGTGAACCTCAAAAAATAACACCTTTGCCCCCATTGCAACGGCTGATTTAGCGAGCGACTTAACAAACCTTCTTTCGCCCGAGGATGAAGCGCCGTTTCCGCCCGGAATTTGAACGCTGTGGGTTGCATCAAAAACAACGGGTAAATCTAAATCTTCTTGGATGATTTGAATGCTTCTAAAATCAACTACAAGGTTATTATAGCCAAAACTTGCACCCCGCTCCGTAATCAATACCTTATCATTACCTGAATCAAGGACTTTTTGGGCAATTGATTTCATTTGATAGGGTGATAAAAATTGTCCTTTTTTGATATTTATGATTTTATTTGTTTTAGCCGCTTCGACCAATAAATCCGTCTGTCTGCACAAAAACGCGGGGATTTGGATAATATCGGCAACATTTGCTACAATGGGCGCTTGGGAGGGTTCGTGGATGTCCGTTACTATCGGGATATTGAGCTTATTTTTGACTTCTGCTAAAATTTCCAAGCCCTTTTTTAATCCCAAACCACGATAGGAATTTAATGATGAACGATTGGCTTTATCGAATGAGGTTTTAAAAATAAAATTAATATCTAATTTTTTGCAGATTTCTTTGAGCCTTTGAGCTGTATTAAGGGTGATTTCTTCGCCTTCCATCGCGCAGGGGCCCGCTATTATTGTTAATTTATCTTTTGCAATTTCAAAATCGTTTAATTTAATCGTTTTCATCTTGTTTCTCGTTTTCCTTTTGAGGCCTGTTTTTCATAATTCCCCGTTTACCTCTTTTTCAATTATAAATATTTTATTCCAAAAAAGCAAATTTGCCTAATTTTGTTGATTTAGTATATAATAATAAAAAGACTAAATTTAGGGAGAAATTTTAAAAATGTGTGCAAAAGAAGCGGTTGAAAGTGATGAAAAAGCTATATTAGAAGGCAAAAATAAAGCTTTAAAAATGGCTTTGGATAAAATTGAAAAAGACTTCGGAAAAGGTTCGATTATGCGCCTTGGAGATAAAGCAAGCGTCGATTGCGAATGCATCCCAACGGGAGCGCTGGCGCTTGATATTGCGCTAGGTATCGGAGGAGTCCCAAGAGGCAGAATAATTGAAATCTATGGCCCTGAAGCTTCGGGTAAAACAACATTAGCGCAGCATATCGTTGCAAATGCTCAAAAAAGAGGCGGAATTGCAGCCTATATTGACGCAGAACATGCGCTTGATCCTGAATATGCAAGAAATTTGGGCGTTGACATTGAACAATTGCTCATCTCGCAGCCCGATACAGGCGAACAGGCTCTTGAAATCGCGGAAGAACTTGTACGCTCGGGCGCAATTGATATTGTTGTAATCGATTCGGTTGCGGCATTGGTTCCGAAAGCTGAAATTGAAAAGGCTATGGAAGACCAGCAAATGGGGCTTCAAGCAAGGCTTATGTCAAAGGGCTTAAGAAAACTCACCGCAGTTGTTGCAAAAACAAACACAACAGTAATTTTCATCAACCAATTGAGACAAAAAATCGGAATAATGTTTGGAAACCCCGAAACCACAACGGGCGGACAGGCTTTGAAATATTATTCATCAGTCAGACTTGATATAAGAAGAATCGACAGCGTCAAAAACAAAGATAACGAAGATATAGGAAACAGAGTGCGCGTAAAAGTCGCTAAAAACAAAGTTGCTCCGCCATTTAAAGTTGCGGAATTTGATATAATCTACGGAAAAGGCATCTGCGCTTTGGGCAATATTATTGATGTTGCGGTTAATTTTGATATAATCAAAAAATCGGGCGCATGGTTTAGTTATAACGACGAAAAATTGGGTCAAGGAAGGGAAAAAGCAAAAGAATTCCTTGAACAAAACCCCGACATCTTAAAAGCTATTGAAACTCAAGTGAGAGAAAGAATTTCAAAGAAAAATCAACAAAATTCAAAAGAACAACAAGTTCAAGAAGCAGCTGCAAAATAAATAGCTTTCTTGAATAAGACAAATTATTAATCTCCTTTTTTATTTTTTGTGAAAAGATTATTTTGACAATTAATAAAAAGGAGATTTTTATGTGCGAATTTTCAACCCCTTTTAACGGAAATAAGTGTGATAGAACCTTGTCTCATCAAGAACTTGTTAGGGCAATAAGATTTTCTATAGCATCCGAATTTGAAGCGATTCAATTTTATGAACAGCTTTTAGACAGCATTGAAGATAAAAACGCTAAAAAACTGCTTGCTGAAATTGCGGGAGACGAAAAAGAGCATGTCGGAAACTTTTTGACGCTTTTAAAATTACTATCCCCCGAAGAAGAAAAGTTCTATAAAGAAGGTATAGAAGAAGCGCGCGAGATTATGGAGCTTGAATAGTATTTAAGCATCCTTTTGTTTGCCCACTAAACTATAAGTTTATATTATAGGCTTTTATAGGCGCTAAACCTTGCTTTCGCAGCAGCCGCAATTTAATTCCATTTTTAAATCACCCACAAATATCTCGTCTTTTCCTAGAGCATTCGGGATGATTGAAAAAGTGTTTGAAATGCCGTCTTGTACGTCATTAAAAGGCAATTTGGCAACTGTCGCTAATGATGCTACAGCGCCATTGGTGTCTCTGCCGTGCATCGGGTTAGCGCCCGGTGCTAAGGGTACACCCAATTTTCTGCCGTCGGGGGTTGAACCTGTCTTTTTGCCGTAGACGACGTTTGATGTGATTGTTAAAATCGACATAGTGGGAATTGAAGCGCGATAGGTGTGGTGTTTTCTTAAGATATTCATAAATTTTCTAACGACTTTGACCGCAATTTCATCCACTCTATCGTCGTCATTGCCGTATTTGGGGTAATCGCCTTCAATATCATAGTCAATCACGATGCCGTTTTCATCTCTTATTGTTTTAACTTTTGCGTATTTTATGGCAGATAAAGAATCTGCAACAACGGAAAGCCCAGCAATCCCTGTTGCAAAATATCTTTTGACGTCTCTATCCAAAAGCGCCATTTGAGCTTTTTCGTAGCAATATTTATCATGCATATAATGAATGACGTTTAATGTATTAACGTATAAGCCTCCAAGCCACTCCATCATATCGAAAAACCTATCTAACACTTCATCATATTCAAGATAGTCTGAAGTTACGGGGCGATACTTAGGGCCGACTTGGTTTTTCAATCTTTCATCCACTCCGCCGTTTATTGCATAAAGAAGGCACTTAGCAAGGTTTGCTCTGGCTCCAAAAAATTGCATTTCTTTTCCCACAACCATTGAAGATACACAGCATGCTATTGCGTAATCATCGCCGTGGATTGCTCTCATAAGGTCGTCGTTTTCATATTGGATAGATGAAGTTTTAATTGAAATATAAGCACAATATTTTTTGAAATTTTCAGGCAGATTCTTTGACCAAAGAACGGTCAAATTAGGCTCCGGCGAAGTACCGAGGTTTTCTAAGGTGTGAAGATAGCGGAAAGAATTTTTTGTGACAAGTGTTCTACCGTCCACCCCCATACCTGCGATGGATTCAGTTACCCAAACGGGGTCACCCGAGAAAAGTGCATTATATTCAGGAGTTCTTGCGAATCGAACAAGTCTTAATTTCATAATAAAGTGATCAATTAATTCTTGCGCTTCGCTTTCGTTGATTATTCCATTTTTAAGGTCATTTTCAATATAAATATCAAGAAAAGTTGATGTGCGCCCGATACTCATCGCGGCACCATTTTGTTCTTTTATTGCCGCAAGATAGCCGAAATAGAGCCACTGAATTGCTTCTTTAGCGGTTGTTGCGGGTTTTGATATATCGTAACCATAGATATTTCCAAGCTCTTTCATCTCATTTAATGCTTGAATTTGAGAAGAAATTTCTTCTTTGAGCCTGATTTTATCTTCGCTCATTTCGCCGTCGATTGAATCAAATTGCTCCTGTTTATCTTCAATTAGTCTGTCTATCCCGTATAAAGCCACTCTTCTATAGTCACCTATGATTCTTCCTCTGCCATAAGCATCGGGAAGGCCCGTTATGATACCCGCGTGGCGAGCAGCTTTCATTTCGGGGGTGTAGGCGTCAAATACCCCTTGGTTGTGGGTTTTTCGATATTTTGTGAAGATTTCTTTTATATCACTATCTATTTCATAACCATAAGACTTTAGCGCCACTTGCGCCATTCTGATTCCGCCAAAAGGCTGCATTGAGCGCTTTAAGGGAGCGTCAGTCTGCAGACCGACGATTTTTTCAAGGTCTTTATTGATGTAGCCGGGGCCATGGGAAGTTATAGTGGACACGATTTTTGTATCCATGTCTAATACTCCGCCTTTTTCATGCTCTAACTTAAAAAGCTCTAAACACTTGTTCCATAAGCTTTTTGTCGATTCTGTCGCAGGTTTTAAGAAACTTTTATCCCCCAAATAAGGAGTGTAATTTTTTTGAATAAAATCGCGAACATTAATCTCTTGTTGCCATTTTCCGGCTTTAAAAGACATTTTTCTTCCCCCAATCTTAACCAAAATTTTTTATTTATTATATCACAAAATTAAATTTGATTTAAATAAAATTGAAGCTGCTTTTTTAAATAACATTAACAATGCCGATTTTAAAAAAGAATTGGATTATCTGTTAAAAAACTACGCAGGCCGCCCGAGTTCCGTGTATTTTGCAAAAAATTTATCGAAAAAATAAAAAGCGCAGATTTATCTAAAAAGAGAAGATTTGAACCATCTTGGGGCGCATAAGATTAAAGAATTTTAAAAAAATTTTAAAATTCTTTTAAAAAAGGCTGCCTAACAAAAAACTAATATAAGTTCTGTATAATATTTAAATGGAAAATAATATCAAAGACGCTAAAATTTTAATAGTCGAAGATGAAGAACACATAAATCGCCTGATAGAGCTTGTTTTGTTTTCGGACGGGTTTTATAAAATTTCAAAAGCATATAACGGCCAAAGCGCTTATGAAATGATTAAAAAAGACAAGCCGGATTTGATTTTGCTTGATATTATGCTTCCTCAAATTGACGGTTTTACGCTATGCAACAAAATTAAACATGACGATGAATTAAAGTCGGTTCAAATAATTATGTTGAGCGCAAAAAAGATGGAAGAGGATATTTTAAAAGGCTTTGAAAACGGCGCGGTTGATTATATCGAAAAACCGTTTAGCAACAAAATCCTTCTTGCAAGAATTAAAGCACACCTAAAAGACATAAGCCATTTAAGTCCCGTCAAAAAATACATAGGTATCACCTTAGATATTGATAAAAAAATCGCTCGTGTCGATGGGGAAGATATAAAACTTACCAATTTTGAATTTAAAATATTGGAATTATTTATGTCAAATATAGGCTATGTCTTTTCCCGCTCCAAATTATTGAACTATCTTCGCGGAAACGGCGGGTTTGATGTATCCGAGCGGGCGGTTGATGTCCAAATTGTCAATTTGAGAAAAAAACTCAAAAATTACGGTCAATATATTGAAACCGTCAGAGGCACAGGCTATAAACTTAAGGATTTAACGAAATGAAAAAGCGCGACATATATTGGATTCAGTGGCTGTTTTTGTTTTTCGGTTCGATTGTCCTGTTTAGCTCGATATTTTTCTACAGCCTTGTACAGTTTAACAGCTCTTACATCGAAGAAGAAAAAGACGAATTATATATTTTTCAAAAACAAATACTTTGGGCAACAAGGCCGTATTTAAAAACAAACAATATCACGGAATTACAAAAATACGGAAATGATTTTACAAAAGAGGACATAAAATTTCGTATATTTGATGAAAATGAAAATCTTTTGTTGACTTCAAACCCGCTTGACAAAAGCAAAATGGCGCCCGACGACAGCAAAATTTTAAAAAAGAAAACGCGCTTTAACATCTATCGTCATTCCATTAAAGACAAAAAAATTATTTCCGTGGATGAATTTTTTATTGACGGAAAAAAATATTATATAGAGCTTACGTTATCTGAAGAAAAAGTTATTGAAAAAATTATCAAAGCCCAAAAAAACTTAATCTTTCTTCTTTCTCTGTATATGCTCTTTTTAATATGTGCAATAATTCAGCTTATATATCAAGTTCGAAGTTCTTTTAATAAGTTTGATGATAGTGTATTAAAAATTGCAAATGGCGAACTGGATACGATTATTGAAGTGCCGAAGCTAAAGATGCTTGAAGAATTGGCTTATTGCGTCAAAAAGATGACTCAGACATTAAAAAATCAGATTTTGCAATTGAAAATGCTTGAAGAATTTAAAAACGAATTTATCCAAAACGCTTCCCATGAGCTTAAAACCCCGATTACGGCAATTAATATGGCGTTAGAGCTGCTTGAAAATTCAAAAGACGAAAAACAAAACCAAGAATGCCTTAAAATAATACATTTTCAAGTGAGCACGATGAATAAACTCGTCGGAGATTTGTTAAAACTCTCTGAAATTGATGCTCAAAAGACAAATGAAACAAATATATTTAAAATCTTTAATCTGAATTCTCTGATTAAAAAAATCCTGGATTCTTTTGAAAATTATTCAATAAAGTTGAATTTTTCAGGTGATGAAAATATTGATATTAGAGCTAACGAAGACCTTATTGCTTCAATGATTGAAAATTTGATAATAAATGCAATTAAATATTCTTCATCCGACAAAATAGATTTAATATTGTCAAAAGAAGATAATTTTGCGCTTTTTCACGTTAAAGATTACGGAATAGGGATTAAAAAGGAATATCAAGACAAAATATTTGAAAAATTTTATCGAATCGATAAAGCAAGAAGCAGAAACAAAGGCGGTTCGGGCCTTGGACTTGCAATTGTAAAAGACATAGTCGAACTTCACAAAGGCACAATCGAACTTATTAGCGATGAAAACAAAGGTGCTGATTTCATCATTAAATTGCCCCTTTAAATAAAATAAGTTTATTTATCGTTAATTATTTCTTTAATTTGATATAAGGGGCGGTTTTTAACTTCGATTAAAATTTTTCCTAAATATTCTCCGATTATTCCTATTGACATTATTGTTATTCCAAAGAAAAAGGCGATTGTGATAATAATTGATGTCCAGCCGGGTTGAGCGATGTGTTTAATGTAGCTATATAGCGCATATAATAATATTATAAAACTAACGCCCGACATAATAACGCCCGTTAGAGTAATCAGCCTTAAAGGAAGTATCGAAAAGCTTGTGATAGCGCACCAAGCTAAAGAAAACAATTTAAAAACGGAATATTTTGTACTCCCCGCTACCCTTTCTTTTCTGCTATAGTAAACTTCGCTTGATGGGAGATTGATTTTTTGAACAATTCCTCTTAAAAATATTGTTTTTTCTTTATATTCTTTTAATTTTTCAATTGCGCATTTACTCATCAATCTATATTCGCTATGATTTTTTCGAATTTTAATACCTATTAAATTCATAAATTTATAAAACAGATTTGCGCTTGTTCTTTTAAAGAATGAATCGGTTTTTCTTTCTTTTCTGATTCCGTAAATTATTTCATAGCCGAGGTGATATTTTTCAACCATTTCTCTTATAGTTAAATAATCATCCTGTAAATCAGCGTCAATGGTCACTATCATATCCGCTTCAAGGTTGTTTAGCCCCGCTAAAATCGCATTTTGCTGTCCGAAATTGCCTGCAAGGTTAATCAGCATTATTTTATCATTCTTTTGGCAATAGCTTTCAATAATATCTTTTGTTTTATCTTTGCTTCCGTCGTTCACAAAACAAATTTTGCTTGTTTTATCGACAAGATTATCCTTAATTAAACTATCCAAAAACGAATCAAGCTTTTGAATTGAATAATCTATAATTTCTTCTTCGTTATAACAGGGTACAAGAATAATTAGTTTGTTGTTCATTTCCTATAATCCTTCGACAATGGAGTATTTAACTCCTTTTGCTTTTATTTTAACGGGCAAATCTTTGATATTTTTATTTTTCACAATAAGAAAATTATTGCTTTTCTTTAATTCATTTTGAAGCCAATTAGTGTCATCATCTTTTTTAAATATGATTTTAGATAATTTTGAATAATATAAAAGGCTGTATTTTGAACCCATTCTGTAAGTTGAAATTGTATAGTGTTTTTCTTTAGCAATTTTAGCAAATTTCATTAAATCATTTTGCCCGAAAGTATAGTCTATTTTATATCCGATTGGTGTTATAAAACCGATTAAAACCGCCATAAATACGCTTTGAAAAACAAATGAATTGAATCTTTCGTTTTTGATAATACTTTTTATAAGATAATATGAAAAAATCAACAATAAAATTTGCATTATACAAGTGTTTCCAAGGTCGTCTCTTAAAAAATACCCTGCAACAAAAGGAAAAATCACCGCTCCGAGTGCCAGAATCGAGCTAAACGTCAAAAGTACATATTTTATTGTTTTATCATCTTTTCTTATATAATCAAACCAGATTTGAGCAATAATGACAGCAAAAAAAGGGTACATCGGAAGAATATAGGTAACTAATTTTGCTTTGCTTAAAGTAAAAAATAAAAATATCGTACAAAGAGCGATGATATTTAAAATCAAAAATTTATCAAGTTTGATTTTTTTAACGCCCCAAAGCATAAATGTATGAGGAATTAGCCCCCAGATTAATGTTAAAATATAAAAATACCAAGGTTGATTTTTGTTTATTATAATAGAACCTAAAAACCTTAATATATGGTGCTTATAGATATATTCATCAAAAAACAAATCGGGATACATCTTAAACATTATAATGTGCCATGGAAGCGCTATTAAAAGAAAAATAGGTATTCCATATAAAAAAGATTTAAATGTTTCTTTGTATGTTTTAAAAACAATTGTTGAAATAATAATTACCCCCAAAGGCAGCGCAACACCGGGGATTCCTTTAGCTAAGACCGACAAACCCATAAAAATATAGGTTAAAATATAAAACCATTTTTTGTTTTTATCTTGAACAAAAAATGTATAAAAATAACATAAAATTGAGCTTGTACAAAAGCTCGTTAAGATGCTATCTAAAATTGCAATTTTTGTAATAAGAGCGTATTCAAGTGTTGTTAATAAAATTGCGCTAACAATAAATGCGAACTTAAATCCTTTTGCTTTTTTGGATAATTCAAATAATAACCCCAAAGGAATTAAAGATAATATTACAATGGGCAGTCTTGCGCTAAATTCATTGATACCGAATAATTTAAAACTTAAGCACTCTATCCAAAAAAATAAAGGCGGTTTTTCAAAAAAATATTCATTGTTTAAATACAATGTCATATAATCGTGCGATTTAAACATGCCGGATGCCATATCGACATATCTTGTTTCATCGACATCTAAAAGAGGGTATGAACCCAAAAACAAGATATAAGTAAAAAGAAAAATCCCAATTAAAATAAAAATAAATTTGTTGTGTTTTTTAAAAATGCTGTACATAAGCTTTTTTTCGGCCTGTTATTATCTTTTTGATAATAAAATGCTAAAAAAATATTGTTAGAAATTTGTTAGTCTTTTTTATTTGGGGTTTGAGAAATTTAAAAAAGTTATTTTTCAACTCTCGCGTTAAACAAAAAATTATTCTCAATTTGTTTTATTTTTATATCGTTTAATTTGATGCAATCGTCGGGATTTTCAAATGAAAATCCGTCTATGAAATTAATTCCGCCTCCAAAAATTTTATTTGAAATAAAAAGATTAATTTCATCAACTTGTTTTTCTTTGAACACAAGCGAATTAAACCCGCAGCCTGATTCAATCATAATTGAATAAATTTTCATTTCATATAATGTCTTAAAAAGATTACCTAAGCTGCCATCGAATTCGATTTTTTCGATATAGCTCGGCAGATTTTTTATTTTTGAATTATTAATTAAAATCACCCTTTGCCCGTCGTCATTAAATACATTATAATCAAGCGGGATTTTATTATTCGGGTCAAAAATTATCCTTATGGGAGATTTTTTATT
Organism: Candidatus Gastranaerophilales bacterium; assembly: GCA_947624685.1. GTDB lineage: Bacteria > Cyanobacteriota > Vampirovibrionia > Gastranaerophilales > Gastranaerophilaceae > RUG14156. The sequence goes on from CANQLJ010000008.1 coordinate 32,331, forward strand.
TTTAATTCTTACGTTCAATCTTGGGTTATCATTTAAAATTGTTCCCGATGCGCTCATTATGGCTTGATAAGAGCTTCTTAGGGTTTGATTATATAATCTTGATTTTTCGTTTGTTATCCACTTTGATTTTTTATTTTGAAGCGCAATTTTGCCATCTAATGTTATTGCGCTTTTAAGCATTATATAGGGCATTTTTTGGGTGATGTTTTTTATAAAAACTCTGTTTAATTTTTTTGCCTCATCTTCTAAGACACCTGTTATTACTTCAATACCGGCATCTTTTAGTTTTTTAATTCCTTGCCCTTGGACTTTTGGATTAGGATCAACAAGAGCCAAGACGACTTTTTTAAACCCTTTTTGAATGATTAAATCGGCGCAGGGAGGAGTGTGGCCAAAATGTGAACAAGGTTCTAAATTAACTATTAATGTTTTATTTTTCGTATTTCCGTTTGCGCTATTAATCGCATTAACTTCCGCGTGAGATGAACCATATTTTTTATGATAGCCCGTTGAAATTATTTCGTCTTTTTCTTCGTCATATATAATTGCGCCCACTAAAGGGTTAGGTAAGACATTTAAAGAGCCTTTTTGGGCAAGGGCAAAACATTTTTTCATCAATTTTTCATAGATTTTATAATTTTTCATAGATTTTCGTTATATAATATTTCCCCGGATTCATCTTGAATTTCGTTTTGGGGGTTGTCTTGGTCTTGAGCTTGGTCTTGGATTTGGTCTTGAGAATTATCTTGGGAGTTGTTTTGGGAGTTGGGATTATCCTTGGTTTCTTGCGCTTTATTGGTGTTTTCAATTATTTTACTTTTGAGACTATTATCTTCTTTTTGATTTTGTAAATCTTTTTTGAATTTTTTTAATATTTCAATATTTGCGCTTCTTTTAGCCATCGTTTCTTGTTCAAGCTCACTTGAAGCGCTTTTATAATATGTGTGGCAGTAGTTTTTGTCAAAAATATTTTCGTTAATGATTAATGAAGAATTTTTAATATCTTCATAGAATCTTGGGATGATGCCTGTTGATTTATGGACATTTGTGTAATCGTAATAGAATATTTCGTCGAAGGTTCTATCTTTTGAGGTCGGATTTATCTCGATTACGGATTCGATTTTTCTTTTTCCTAAGACATCTTTTTTGGTGTGGATTATTATATCAAAAGAATTTAGGATAATTGAAGTTGCCTGTTCAAAATCCAATTTATTATCCAATTTGAATAATATTTTAGCAAGATTTCCGACGGCGTTTTTGGGGTCTTTTGCGCTTGTCGTACAGATTAGTCCTCTAAAGCCGTTTTGGATTTTGTTTAAAACGTTATACAAAAGTTTTTCATCGTCACAATTCAGATAAACCTTATCAATTGTGCTATAAAACACCATATTCAAAAGATTATCCAGGGTTTGTTTATTTTCGATTTTTGCAAGGTTATAATTTATGAAATTTTGTTTATCGATTCTGACTTCGTTTTCATTATCCAAAAACGCTGCTTTGAGGTTTGCGGGCGTTTTTTTGGCGATTGTTGATAACAGCGTTGTTTTAAGAGTGTTCCTATCGCCCGTGATGAGGATATTTTTGTTTATTGCGCTTAAAGATTCCAAAAGCAGGGCGAGCTCTTTTGAAAATACAAGGTCTTGCTGCAAATTTTGGATATTTGCGTGTTTGTCGTTATAGACTTTTATATAAAGCGAGGGCACATTAGATAACGGTGCTATGGTGGATAGGATGTTTATGCCGGGTCTGTGGTTGAATTTTGCCTCATATCCTTCGTTTTCAATATCTATGCCGTTATTTAGAGATAGTTTTTTAATTAAATTTTCAAGCTGAACATTGTCCCTATAAGTGCTTGTGCTTTTGTGGGTTTTGCCGTTTCTTTCGATATAGACGTTTCTTGCTCCGCTAATAAAGACGCTGTTTAAATCGTCATCAAAAAGAATTGTGTCAATAAAACCCAATGAATCGGAATTATTTGCATCAGAACTTGTTGCATAGTATTGAACTTGTTGTGTTTGGCTTGTTTCCTGTTTAATTTTGCTGTTTGAAATTTTTTGTGTAGACTTAAATCTATCCCTAAGCGACAATTTTAATCCCCCATTCTTTTTAACAAAGCGTAAAATTCGTCATCGAAAATAATTTCATTTTTGTTTTTGTTTTGCAAACTTTCAAAGTCTATTTTTAAAATATCATCCGCAATTTTAGAAAATGCTTTAAAAATATTCGAGTTCGGGTTAATTTTGTATAACGGAATTTTTTGATTTATGGAATCATCCAATACCAAAAAATTGTTTACAATGGTGTTAAAAACCCGTCTTTGGCCTATTTTATTTTCAAATTCTTCAATCTCGCCATAAGAATTGTTTGCGGTTCGATTTATAATTAACTTTATTTTATCATTATTATAGTTGATTTTGTCAAATATTTCATAACATTTTTGAACTACATCAACCGATTTTTGATTCAACAAAGCCAAAAGCAAAACTAAATCGCTGTTATATAAAATTTCAAGCGTCTTAGGCTCTGTTATATTCGAGCAATCCGTTATTATAAAATCAAAATAATTTTTTAAAATATTGATGATTTTTGTTTGCTTTTCTTTAATTTCGCTCAGGTTCAAAAAATACAGATTCAAGTCATTTTCAAGCTCATATTTAAGAAAATATTTTTCAATGTTTGTGTTGTTTAAATTATCAAAATCAATTTGAGTCGGTATATTCACCTCATCAAAAAGATATTTTTGAGTATCATTTTGTTTATTAAAATCTATTATTAAAACTTTTTTAAGCGTTTTTCTTGAAATTTCAAAAGCTAAATTGAGCGCAAGCGTGGTTTTCCCTGTTGCTTTTTTTGGGGAGAAAATTGAAAACACTTTTGCTTTATTGCGTTTAAAGTTAAATTGTTCAATTGTGTTTTTCAAAATTTCAAAAATGACGGGTTTAATGATGATATTTTGAATTGAATTTAAGTTTGCGTTTTTATTTCCGTAAATATTATCCAAAAGTGCAATATAGTTGATATTAGGGTATTTTTCTTTTAGGGAAATATAAAAATCAAAGTTTTTTTTATCCAAATCAAAAATGATTAAATCAAATTCGCCATAATCTCTTTCTTTTTGAAATTCATCCAAAACAAGCGCCAAAGAGACATTTTCAATCATTTTTAACTGATTTAAAATTAAAGATTTATATTCGGCGTTTTTTTCGATTAAAAGTGTTTTAATCATTTTTTTACATTTTCTTCTAAAAATATTAAAAATTCAAAAAGCGAATGTTTAACAATGTCTTTTTTAATTTTGTGTCTGTCGTTTGTGTCAGCTTTTTTAGATATATATTTTATAACTTTTATTATATCTTTATTTTCATCATCATAATTTTTATAGCCAAAACCTATATAAACAAGCCCGATGGGTTTTTCTTTTGAGCCTCCGGTTGGGCCTAAGATACCCGTTGTGGCAATTGAAACAGCACCTTTTTTATTTCGCGCGCCATAATTTAATAACCCCAAAGCCATTTGATAGGCGACTTCTTGGCTCACTGCACCGAGAGTTTTTAGGGTTTCATCTTTGACATCCAGAAATTTCATTTTAGCGTCATTAGAATAGGTAACAAAATTTTGAAAAATAAAGTTACTTGCCCCGTCAATATCGGTTAAATATGAACTTATAAGTCCGCCCGTGCAGCTTTCGGCGCTTGAGAGCGAAAGAGAATTATTAATTAAAATGTCTTTTATTTGTTTTAGAAGTTCATATTTTTTCATAAATTAATAATTATAACCTCATAAAATAGTCTTATGAAGGGATGTTTAAGTTTGATAATAAGATTATATGGAATTGTTCGCCGTTTTTGATGACTATTTCATCGCCATGCCTGAATAAATCGGCAACGACGCTGTATAAACTTGAACCGACGCAAGCGAGGCTTCCTCCGATTGCGCTAACGGGCACAAAGACGATTTTTGCACCTTTAAATAATCTGTCATCGGCGCTTTTTCCCCAATTAACCGTTCTTGGGACAATGGAGCCAGCTTTTTTAACATCGCGAGCAACGGCTTTAAAATAGTTTCCGTTTGTTGTTAAATACCCGTCCGGCTTTAAGATATAATTAAAATTGCTTGCGATACCCGAATTAATCGGCAATTGCGTTCCGTATTTAGTCACCAAATGATCTAATGTAAGGTTAATTGACGCGGGGCGCGAGAGGGCGCTTGAGAATTTTACATCGCTTACAACCCCTCGAAATATTGTTTTTGAGGGCAAAACGAGCTTATTGTTTACATAAATATCATTCATTAAATAAGCTTGAAACATGTCCCCTTGGGCGATGTTTTTTGTTGTGACATCTTGTGCCATCGACAATTCAAGCTTTGTTCCGTAGGGAATTGTAATACCGTTCATATCGGCATAAAGCTGATGAGCACAAAAAGCCTTGTTAAAGCAAACTATCACCATCATAAACAAAAATATAAATATTTTTTTCATTTTTCTATCCTTTATTATTTTTTAAGACAATCAACATCATTGACGCTTGTTGCGCCGAATTTTGCGCTCAAATCATCGATATGATGAATTATATAGTAAAAAGGCTCCAAATCTTTTTCCCCAAGATCAATCATCGCGCCCCAATCGGCTCTGCCGTGGTGGGAAGCTATCATTTTTGCAATGTTTAAAAAGCCCGCTGCCATACACAGGCTATATCCGTATTGCGAGTGGCTGAGCCAATCTTTTCTGAATTGTTCGTTATATTCAATGACGCCCGATTCAACATTTATGTCATATTCAAATATTTTTCCTATGTCATGTAAAACGCAAGCGGCAAAAACTTCTTGTTTATTGAGATATTTTTTTGTTTTACTTAAAACAACTTGCGCCATCTCAAGACATTCAAAAGTATGCAAAACAAGTCCGCCGATGTAATTATGGTGCATTTGTTTTGCGGCGGGCGAAATTAGGAATCTTTCTTTATTTTCATTTAAGACATTAAGTAAAAAGTCTTTTAATTTTTCGTCACTAAAACTTTTTATAACATCGATAATCTTATTGAAATAATCAAGTCTCGTTTCTTCATCGAGCCCGAGGCTTGCCTGGTTGATGACTTCAAAATTACTTATGAGGCAATTATTATATTTTTCGCTATACGTTGCACTTGTGATTTTGATTATGTTTCCGACTCTTGTTGAAATTTCTTTAATTCGATTCAAGGTTTCTTCCCAAAGGATGCAGTTTAATGTTGCCGAGTTATCGAGGTTCTTAAGCTGCATTTTGCCCATCTTTGAGCCGGCTTTAGTGTCACCGATTGCAAATGACATAATTTCATATTGTGCGTTCAAATCTAACATAATTAAATTCTACTACGAAGATGAATTTAGCGCAATTTTAATTTGTATTATATAATAGTTTCATAGTTTTAAATATATGTTTAAAAAGATATGAAAGAAAATTTAACCGACAAACTCGCTTCAAAACACCTTGGCAAAAAGAGTTTGGGAAGCGAAAAATATGACAAAACCCTCCTTGTCAAAATTCCAAGGAGCGAAAACCGTGCGCAATATAATATCGACGAAAACAATTTGCCTTTCTTGGGTTATGACATCTGGCATGGCTATGAATTTTCGACACTAAATCAAAATAATATCCCCATCAACAGGATAATAAAAATAAAATATAGCGCGAAAAGCAAATATATCGTTGAATCAAAGTCATTAAAATTATATCTCAATTCTTTTAATATGGATAATTTCGGGTTAGGTTTTGATGAATGTCAAAAAATTTGCCTCGATAAAATAAAAAAAGACCTCTCTTTTTTATTGGAAACAGACGTTGAAGTCAATTTTTTTGATGATTATAAAAAGAAAAGAAACATTTTAAAAGACTATAAAAACGTCTTTGAATCGGTTGATGAAAAAGAATTGAAAGTTGAAGATTTTAAGGAAAACCCATCTCTTCTTGAAGTTAAAGAAAATAAAACAAAAAAATCCCATAAGTTTTGGTTTCCTTCCCTTCGCTCAAATTGCAGAGTGACGCACCAGTGCGACTTTGGAGATTTTTTTCTTTACTATAAATCCAAAAAAACTATTTTAATTTCTTCTTTAATTAAATACCTCTGTTCATTCAGAAAAGAATACCATTTCCACGAAGAATGCGTCGAGATGATTTATAAAAGGCTCTATGATGTTTTGGATATTTCATCTAATGATGGTGAATTAATGACAATGGCGCTATATACAAGACGGGGAGGAATAGACATTAACCCCGTTCGCTACAGCAAAAATTGCGATATAAAAGATTGTGTTGAAATTTTGGATATAAAAAAATTCACAAAAGCAAAAAATAAACAATAAGATTTTTAAATGCTCAAAAATAGCAAAAAGTTTTTTTCAGAAGTTTTAAAATGATATAGATATTTAAGGAGAGAAAAATGCGCATTAATGCGATAAAGGGTTACAATTTTAATTATTATAACAATAATATTCATATAAATAATTCTAAGCCGATTAAAAATAATACTTTAAGGTATGATACCGTTTCGTTTCAAAAAAGCAGAAATGATTCTAAAAATTCTTTTCAAAATTCATTTGGCATTGAAGCCCAAAAAGGCAAATTAATCGGCGAAAATATGCTCAATAACACAAACGGATATGATTTGGATTTAGATTATTTTGAAAGACTTCTAAACGGCAACTGCGACAGTGAAATAACATTTGTGAACCAACAATCCGCCTATAAAAATAATCTCTATTTCCCGGGCAAGGCAATTTCCGCTTTAGATACAGAATCGGATGAAAATTTAAAACCCAAAAAAGCCAATATCTATGTTTGTGATGATGATTTTTATTCCATAACCAAAAAAGAACATATTTTAATTTCCGACCTTGTCTATGATTATGTTACTCTTTTACAGAAAGAAAACGACAGTGACTTTCACGGATTAAAAAACTATGTTCAAATAAACGGCCAAAACCCTGATATAAAAACAATCAAAGTAATTTCACAAAGCGCCGATAAGATAATTGATGAAACAATGAAAACGACATTTAACTATCTTTATAAATCCTTTGACGAAGAACAAAAAGCCAAAAACGACGCCTTAGAAGATAAATTTAACCCTAAAAAATATGCAAAAATCTCTCATCTTAAAAATAACATCAAAGAATTATCAAAATTCCTCTCAATTACAGGCATGGCAGATAAACAAGACGCTAAAAACATGTTGACTCTTTGGCTTAAAAAAGAAATGCAAAACCAAATCCAAGCATACGAAGCTTCTGTTTTGATGTTGGATAAAGATAGCAAAAATGATTATGAAATTGAATATAAAGCGGATAGGATAATTCTAAAAGAGCTTTTAAGCGAATTCTATAGTTTTATATAAAAATAAATCATAATTTAAGGCTATGAGCGAATTATTGCCAGTACACACCTTTTTTTGTGATTTTTGCCGGAATACCCGCTATCAGGCAATTTTGCTCATCGAATTTTTTATTTACAAAAGCTCTTGCCCCAATTATACAGCCGTTTGGGATATATGAACCTTTGTTTATCTGAACATCTTGCGCAATCCAAACATCGTCCGCGATAAAAATATCCTTTTCTTTATTGATTAATTCATTTGTTTTGATGTCATAAACATTATGAAAATCGGTTGTGATTATTTGAGTTTTGGGCCCAACTTTGCAATTGCTGCCAATAATCACTTTTTTATTTTCTCCGATGCAAGTTATGACGCAATCGCCGTTTATGAAATTATTTTTGCCGATTGAAACCTCTCTGTTATTTTGTTTTCGATACATACAGATCTGAAGCCCGCGAATGCTTGATGATGTGCTTTTGATTATGGCTTTATTGTTGTTGCCGCTTATGAAAATATAAGAATTTTTTATTTTTGATAAATCTTCGATATAGATTTTATTGTTTGAACCTATGATTGAAATTGATATATTGCCTTTTATTTTATACAGCGAATCGCAGTCGATTTTTTTATTATCGATATAAATTTCATTATCATCCCCAAGCGCAAATTCGCGTCTTGATGATTTAAATTTAAAAAACAACAGCTTAAGTTCTTTTATATATTTAACAGGATGCCCGGTAGAATTTAAAGTTAAGTAATGCGATATTAAAAAAAGGATAATTTTTTATATAACATTTACCCCCTCGCTCAAGCGTTTCGAGCGTTTCAGATTTCTCGGGTGATTCTGCTTTCCTTACCCCCCCCCCTCTTAACAGAGAACAGAGAGAAAATTGCCAAAATGGCCGTGAAAAGGGCAAGCTATTATATTTTTTATTATCGTCAATTTGTTTTAATGGTGCCATAGGCCTAATTATAGGTTATTTTAAGCCCAAAGTCAAATTTAAGCAAATTAAAAAAATTCATTGTAAATTTTTTATAAAAAACAAAATAAAAAAACTATAAATATTAAAATAAAACTAAAAAAGGAGTTTTAAAATGAACAATATTCCTTCAACATCAATAGAAATTTTAAAAAGACTATTAAGAGGAAATAAACAATTTATTCAAGGAAAATATGAAGCAAAAAATATCACAATTGAAACCTTAAAAGAACTATCCGACCACCAAAACCCCCATGCCTGCGTGTTATCATGCAGTGATTCGAGAGTCGTTCCGGAATTAATCTTTGAAGCGGGGATTGGAGAGCTTTTTGTCGTAAGGGTAGCGGGGATTACATTAGGGTTAAATGTCATTGAAAGCATAGAATACGCTATTAAAAAGCTCCATACGCCCTTGCTTTTGCTTTTGGGCCATGACAATTGCGGCGTTATGGAATATGCTCAAAAAACATATCCCGATATAAAAGAAGATTTTAAAGCGATATTAAGCTCCGTTTATCCCGTGATTGAAAACGATAAAACGGCATTAAATGATGAAAATAAGCTTGCAAAATTGCACACTCTTTGGGTTGAAAAATATATTTTAAATCATTCAAGAATAATTAAAAATGCGGTTTTAAATAATGAATTATATATCGCAAAATGCCACCTTTGCCACAATAGCGGGGAAGTGAGCCTGTTGGATGATAATTTGGAAAAAATTAAATTGGAAGATATTTAATTTTCTTTTGCGCGCAAAAAACGCAAAATGCACAAAAGCGCGCAAAAAACCCATACACACTAAAAAATTCCAAAGAGAATTGAAACAAGCGTCTCTTTGGAATTTTTAGGATAAATGTATTTTACTCTATGAACTGAAAGACATCAAAGCTTTTACGGAGCGAGCCGTGTCTTGAACTTCTTTTTCAGAGTGCATATTAATTGTGTCGTCAAGAATTTTTATTGCTTCTTGTTTATCTTTTAGTGCGAGAAGTTCGTTAATTGCGCACATTGCAACGCGGGCAGACAAATCGTTTATGCCTTTTCCTTTGTTTACAATCATCAATTCCAATGCTTCGTGGGTATTTTTTCGAATTAATGCTTTGCTTGTCAATTCACGAATTTCATCAATCGGGCAATTTGTGCCTAATTCGTTTAAAACTTTGATTGACTCGTCGTCTTTGTGTTTTCCTAAGGCTTCAATGATGTTTTTAACTTTTCTACTGTTCATTACTAACTCCTTGTAATTCGTTTGCTAACATTGTCCTTAATTCACTCACAGGTTGTTTTTGCAATCTTGAAACATTATATTTGAATACATCAAGTTCAACTTTTGTGTTGCCCAATTCTTTGAGTTTGTTACCAAAAGCAATTGCATTATCTTTGATTTTGTTACCGAAAGCAATTACGTTTGTTTTAAACGATGAAAATTTGTTTAATGTCCCAACCCAAGCAGCGGATAACAATTTGCCGGAGTTTTGTAATCTTTCTTTTAAAGATGGAGACATTGTTTTTTCTGAATTGTTTTGAGTTTTTTCAAAAACATCCATTTGAATAACGGTGCCTTTGAAAGTAATTCCAAACGGATTTGTTTGAACTGCCGCATCATTTTGCGTTTGCGCTTTTTCATTTTTGTTTGCTCTCATCGCTTTAAATTTGTTAAAAGCTTCGATGCTTGAGCGTAAGGGGGAAATCTTTTGCATTTTTTTGCCTTTCTATTCCAATCTTTTCTGATTTTTTAATAATACGTTTATCCTAAATAGAAAGTATCATATTACCCCTTCTAAAAAATCAATCTTTTGAAGGAATTTATTTTAAAATTTTATAATTCCGATTAAAATTATGTTATTAGAGCAATATTCTATTATATAGCTGTTATCTTCACCGTTTTTATAGATATTTGCTTCTTTATATTCAATGTCATCAGGGTTTTCGCCCTTCATATATTTTCTATATTGTCTTTCTTGTTCGATTTTATAGCGCCAAGCGCTCATTTTTTTGATTTTTTCTTGCTTGGGATTGTTTGTTTCCAATACCTCCATTTTGACAACGGGGATTTTTGCTTTCAATTTATCTCCCTGATACAAAAGCAAAAAATCCATATATTCATCTGCCATAACCCCATAAAACCCATGAGCAAGTCCCCGACCGGTTTTTGGGTCGATTATGTCGTCTTTGAGAGTTAATATCGCATAGTTTTTTTTAACGAAAGAATATTTATCAATGTTTTTGTTTTCGTCTCTTTCGCCGCTCGGGTAGATTTCATTGGGCGTGAAGCGGTCTTTTAAATATTCATAGGCGATTAAATTATTATCTATAATCATAATATAATTTTAATTTTTTTTGGCCCTTTTGCAATACTAAATTTTTAAATTCGGGGCAACTTCTCTTTATTGATTTCTTTGTTGATGATTATTTTTTTCCATGGTTTAATGATGTAAAAGAATATAATATAAAATTAATATAAAAGGGAAATTTTTTATGTCAGGACATTCTAAATGGGCAAATATTAAACACAAAAAAGCAAAAGCGGATGCTGTTCGAGGGGTCAGCTTTGCGAAATTTTCAAGAGAAATTATAATCGCAGCTAAAATCGGCGGGCCTGACATAAACGGAAATTTCCGCCTCAGAACCGCTGTTGAAAAAGCAAAAGCGGGAGGATTGCCCAACGACACAATTAAGCGCGCAATAGATAAAGGCGCAGGCAATGCCCAAGGTGAAAACTTTGAAGAAATAACCTATGAAGGTTATGGCGCAGGCGGAGTTGCCGTGTTTATCGAGGCGGCAACGGATAACAGAAACAGAACCGCGGGCGACATTCGAAGCTATTTTACAAAATTCGGCGGAAATTTGGGTGAAACCGGTTGCGTCGGCTGGATTTTTGAACCCTATGGAATTATTACAATCGACAAACCCCAAGAAGTCTCCAAGCGCTCTAAGGAAGAAATTAAGACATTTGATTTTGATAAACTCTTTGAAGACGCTATGGAATTTGATGTAATGGATGTTTTTGAAGATGAGGAAGAAGATAGCTATAAAATCAAAACTTCAACTTCGAATTTAGAAAGTGTCACAAAAGGTCTTGAATCTTTGGGCTATACCATAAAAAGCGCCCAAGCAACAAGGATTCCATCCAATTCTTGTGAAATAACGGACGCTAACATTGCAAAAAAAGTCGTATTGTTGCTTGAAAAGCTCGATGAACATGACGATGTTCAAAATGTATATTCAAATTTTGAAACAAGCGACGAAATTATGACATCGCTTGATGTTTAGTTCAAAATTCAAAGGAATGACAGATGGAATTAACGCTGAGCAATATTTTTATGATAACAGGGTTTTTGTTGTCCCTGTACGCTTGCGTTTCAAATGATGTCATCCAAACACTGGGAACATTTTTATCCACAACAAAACATCGTCCCGTTTGGCAAGTTTGGCTTTATGTAAGCACAATTCTTGTAATAACATTTGTTTTGGGCTGGCTAATAAATGACGGCGATATGGCTTTTGGATTGTTAGACAGAATCCCGCACCCCGATAAATTCTACTGGTGGCATATTTTGCCTCCCGTGATATTAATATATCTAACCAAAAAGGGCATCCCCGTTGCAACATCGTTTTTAATCATAAGCATATTTTCATCTAACACAATAATCGGGATGATGATTGCAAAATCCTTTATGGGCTATGTTTGCGCTCTTATTGTTTCTTTGATTTTATATTTTTTCATCGCCAGAAGGGTCGAAAAAATATTTTTATATATGAAAAATAAACCTATTGCGGTTCCTTGGATTATTGCAAAATGGATTTCAACGGCGATTCTATGGAGCGCATGGCTTCTTCAGGACGGGTCAAAGATTTTTGTGTTTTTACCTCGAAAATTAAGCTTTTTGCAAATGGTTTTAAGTCTAATAGCGTTTTTGATTTTGCTTTTTGTAATTTGCTATAAAAGAGGGGGCGAAATTCAAAATATAATCAAGCTCAAAACCAATACGCAGGATGTCCGTTCAGCTACCATTATTGATATTGTCTATGCGGGGATTTTAATTTATTTTTTGAATTTAAATAATATCCCGATGTCAACAACATGGGTCTTTTTAGGTGTTTTAGCGGGAAGAGAGATAGCTCTTTATAACCGTTTGAGATTCATCACCGAAAAGAAAGTATATAAACACGTCATAAAAGACATTACAAAAGCAATAATCGGGCTTGTTGTATCTATTGTCGTTGTATTTTTAATCAACAATCACCAAAAAATTATCGACATTTTAACGGGATACGTTAGCTTATAGTTTCTTTCTCGATAAAATCTCTTAAATCGAGAGTTTTTTTAAAATTAAATGAGAGTAATTGAAAAAGTCTGATTCCAAAAACGCACGAAGGACAGATTGTCAAAATCAAATCAGCATTTGTTTTTTTAATGTCTTTTGCTTTTTTAAAAGCGATTCCGGAAGAAATAACGGGATGAAATAAAAAATAACTCCCCCCGAACCCGCAGCATTTATCGGCATTTTCAAGCTTTTTATAGTTAATTCCTTCGATATTTTTTATAAAATTTTCGATTTTTTCAAAATCATTTTTATTCAGGTGGCAGGGCTTATGGAAAGTTATTGTGCGATTAAAATATTTTGAATTTTTCTTTAATTTTAATTTTTTATCTTTTAAAATTTCATCAAACAGCACAAGTTTCTTTTTATCATCTTCATTTAATGTTTCATACTGAGATACGGTATTTTTACAGGTTGCACAATCAAAAACGACAAGATTAGCTTCTTTGATTAATTTTGTGTTTTTTTCTTTTGCTTTTTCATAGTTTTTAATATCCCCTCCGGTCAGATAGGGAAGCGCACAGCAGGAAAAATCGGGGTTATATAAAATTTTATCCAAAAAAGTTTTTTTATGCTGAGCCTTTGAAACGCATCCTTTAAAATAATAAATATTCGATTTTAAAGGGCCTTCGGAAGAGTTTTCGGAAGGTTTTTTTAAATTTTTAAAGAAATTTAGAAAATATAGTATTTTGATGGGCAATAATTTTAAGATTAAAAGTAATCTTTGGCTGAATTTTGAAGGGGAAAAATTTGCGTTTTTATAAGCGAAAATTAAAGATGTATTTATCTTTGAGGGGCAGTTTGAAGCGCATTTTGAACAGTTGAGGCAGATTTTAAGGTCACCTTTGAGCTCTTTTTCGCTTAAGAATTTTTTTTCATAGCCTAAAAGCTTCAGTATCAGCCCGCGGGATGTATTATTTTCGTCTTTTATAATATCATATATCGGGCAATTTGATATACAAAGACCGCATCGGGTGCATTTTTCAAGGTCTTTTTTAATATTTTCGTTTATGTTGTCGTTTTTATTTTTGTTTGGCATAGTTATTTTATAGTATAATTTAAAGGATATGAAAAGTGCAAAATTAAAAAATAAAAAAATTGAAATTGTTGATGTTCCAAAACCGACTTTGAAAGATTTTGGCGCAATTATAAAAGTTATAGGATGCGGTTTGTGCGGTTCGGATCTTGTCAAAATCAAGCATTCCACTCCCCAAAATGAGGATAAAATTGTCTTAGGACATGAGGTGGTAGGAATAATTGATGAAATTAAATCAAGCGAAAATAAATTTAAAAAAGGCGATGTTGTGGCGCTGTCGCACCATTACCCCTGTATGGATAAGAAAAATTGCCAATATTGCAATAACGGCTCATATTCGATGTGTCCGACGTTTAAAAAATCAAATATTTATCCTAACGGCTTTAGCGAATATATTTTTGTTAATCAAAATCATCTTAAATATAATATTTATAAGATGAATAAGGATTTATCTTATGACCAAATGGCTTTTTTAGAGCCGTTATCCTGTTGTGTTCGAGCTATCAGACGTGCGGGATTTAGTTATGAAGATAAAAATAATTCAACGCACAATTCCCTTGTAATCGGTTTGGGTTCAATCGGGCTTTTGATGTTGAAGGGTTTAAAAGCTTTTAATGTCAACGCTTTTGGCTTTGATATATCTTCCAAAAGGATGCAAAATGCGCTCATACACGGCTTTTGTTTTGATGAAGAAAAAAAATATGACGTTGTATTTTTAACCGCAGGAAATTCCAAAGCTATTGATACAGCACTGAATTATGTCATTGACGGAGGTAAAATCATTGTCTTTTCAAGCGTTGAAAATGATTTTGCGGGATTTAAAAATAATGAAATTTATTATAGGGAATTATCCGTTATATCAAGCTATTCTCCCGCAATAGCCGATTTAGAGCTCAGTGCAAAACTTTTGAATGAAAAAATTGTTGATGTTAAAAACATCTCAACTCATTACACACTTGACAATTTATCGCAAGCGGTTAATGATAGTTTTAATAATGACGTTTTTAAGGCGTATATAGAAATATGAAAATGAAGGCAGTGCGCTATTATGCGCCAAATGATATAAGATATGAAGATACAAAAATCCCAGCACTAAACGAAGGGGAGATTTTGGTCAAAGTCGAAGCGGCGCTCACTTGCGGAACTGACGTCAAAACATTTAAAAGAGGGCATCCCGTTTTGATTAAATCCGTTCCTTCGGGCTTTGGGCACGAATTTTCGGGAGTTGTCGCTAAGATTGACGAAAATGTCAAAGATTTTAAAATCGGCGACAGGGTTGTCTGCGCCAATTCTGCTCCTTGCGGACAATGTTTTTATTGCAAACGGGGAGAATATGAATTGTGCGAAAATCTCGACCTTTTAAACGGGGCTTATGCGCAATATATCGCCATTCCAAGAAGAATTGTAGAAAAAAATACTCTTATTGTTCCAAATAGCGTGCCTTTTTCGCATGCCGCTTTTTGTGAACCTTTGGCAAATGTTATCCACGGGTTATCAAAAACACCCATAAAACCGACGGATGTTGTTGGGGTAATGGGCTTAGGACCTATCGGGCTTATGTTTATAAGGCTTGTTAAATTAAAAGGCGCAAAAGTAATCGCCATGGGGCGAAATCCCTTGAAATTGAAGCTTGCGCAGGAATTTGGCAAGGCAGATGTTGTAATTGATATTAATAAATATGATGACCCCGCTCAAATTGTTTTAAACCACACAAATGAAGGCAGGGGGCTTGATGTGGCGATTGAGTGCGTGGGTTTGCCTTCGATGTGGGAAAAAATGTTCGGACTTGTTCGAAAGGGCGGATATGTACATTTCTTTGGAGGATGTGCATCGGGGACATCGGTTAATATTGATACTTGCCGCCTGCATTATGACGAAGTTAAGATTATAAGCTCTTTTCATCATACACCAAAATATTTTAGAGAGGCACTGGATTTGATTTCAAGCGGAAAAATTGACGTCGAAAAGTTAATTACAAAGCGCATGGATATGAAATACGCTAAAAAAGCAATCGAGGAGCATTCGGAAGGCAAAGTGATTAAAATTTTGCTTGAAAATTAAAACTTGACTATGGCTTTTGATTTGGTATGATGAAGTGGTCAAGCTTTGGACAGTTGGGCGTTGCGACGACTTGTTTGAAGCGACAATTGGACATTAATATCATGCCGCGTTAGCTCCCCCAGTGGAGCCGATAGGCGAAACGGATAAAGAAACGTAGAGCTTGCTCTACCAACTGAATCCAATAACAATTGAATAAGAATAATTTTGCCGCGTTAGCCTAGGTGAGTGAAGCAGAGCCGCTAGAAAATATTTCACCAACTGAGCTAACAAAGCAAATGAAAATTGAATAGTTATGTTGAATGCCGCGTTAGCTCCCCAGTGGAGCCGATAGGCGAAACGGATAAAGAAACGTAGAGCTTGCTCTACCAACTGAATCCAATAACAATTGAATAAAATAATTAATGCCGCGTTAGCTCCCAAGTGGAGCCGATAGGCGGAACGGACAAAGAAACGTAGAGCTTGCTCTACCAACTGAATCCGATGAAAATTGAATAAAATAATTAATGCCGCGTTAGCTCAGTTGGTAGAGCAAGGGACTGAAAATCCCTGTGTCCTTGGTTCGATTCCGAGACGCGGCAAATTTTTTTATATTCATGTGAAATTGGTAGCGAAGTCCGCATCTCGGAACGAGGTCAAGCCTCGTCCTCAATATTTCATTTTGCTCCTGTGGGTATCTCGTTAAAACTCGCTTCGCTCACGCTGTCGCTCGTTTAACTCGATTATCCTACGTACCCCAAGGGCATTTGTATTTTCTAATATTCGAGCTAAAGCTCTCATATTGAAAATACTGGCATCGCCTATCAATAGCTCCGGCTCGTCCTTTACCAGGACTCGCCTGGGATCCCTGGCTTGCGCATTTTCGGCAGAGTGAGACGCGGCAAATTTTTATATTCATGTAAAATTGGTTGCAAAGTCTGCGTCTCGCAACGAAATCAAGCCTCGTCCTCTTATGTTTTATTCTTGCATTGGTCAGACCCTGAAATAAATTCAGGGTGACAATACTCGGGAATGTAAGCCACAATACCTCGTCATTGCGGGCTTGACCCGCAATCTCTAAAGTATGTAATCTTTTCTCTTTAATTTGTTCACTTTTCTTTTCAAAAAGCTAAAAATATTTTTTAGCAAATTGCTTTTGCAATTTGCCCGCTTTCTTTTCTTTGTTCAATTGCCCATCAAAGAAAAGAAAGCGGGCTCGCACCATGTGGGTTGCTAGGACGTGCACTAAATTCAAGCAGCGCCTCTCGGGGAACTCGCGCACGGTACGGATTACGCCCTGTCCGCCAAAGCTCTCGCTTTGCCGTCACGGGCTTCACACAGCTGGCTTGCTTGAAAATCTCGACTAACGTCGGATTTTCTACGCAATCTGCGCATACTTCATCCCTAATGCTCGCTATTGCTCACAAAGGGCTGAAGCAACCAATGCCGCTCGACTTCGCTTGGCAAGAGCGCACAAGCGCTCTAGGCCTCGCTCGTCTCGGGTGCGCTCAGACAACCCTCTCGGGATGATGTTTCATTAAGTGCACATGGAAAAGTCCTATACGCCGTTCCGTCATTGCGGGCTTGACCCGCAATCTCTAAAGTATGTAATCCTCACATTTAGGGATGTTCACTTTTCTTTCTTTAAAAAAACCAAAAATGTTTTTTAAAAATTGATTTCATCAATTTGCCCGCTTTCTTTTCTTTGTTCAATCGCCCATCAAAGAAAAGAAAGCGGGCAGAAAGAAAAGAAAGAGGGCTCGCACCA
>CANQLJ010000009.1 GCA_947624685.1 Candidatus Gastranaerophilales bacterium
CTTGAGAAACGGCCATTCCGTGAATATCATCGGGGCATGTTTCAATACGAACAAGAATAACTTTTTCGCCCGCTTCACCACGACGAGCTGCTTCTTCCGTATCAAATACGATTTTACCCACTGCAGCACCGGGGGATGCATTTACGCCTGTTGAAATTTTCTTTGCTTCTTGCATAGCTTTAGCATCAAAACAAGGCAATAGTATTTGATTTACGCTATAAGGATCAACTAATTGAATTGCTCTTTCTTTTGTGATGATACCTTCTTCATACATTTCAACGGCGATTCTAACTGCAGCGGCAGCTGTTCTTTTGCCGTTTCTTGTTTGAAGGATGTATAATTTACCTCTTTCAATGGTAAATTCCATATCTTGGACGTCTTTATAGCCGAGTTCGAGTTTTTTAGCTATGTCTACATATTGTTTATATAAATCTGGCATTTCGGTTTCGAGCATTGCTATCGGTTTTGGTGTTCTGATGCCTGCTACAACGTCTTCACCTTGAGCGTTTGTTAAATATTCACCATAGAACTTATTTTCGCCCGTTGCGGGGTTTCTTGTAAATGATACGCCTGTTGCGCAGTCGTCACCCATATTTCCAAATACCATTGTTTGAACGTTTACCGCCGTTCCATAGTTATGGTCGATTTTGTTCATATTTCTATATGCAACGGCACGGGGAATATTCCAGCTTCTAAATACCGCTTCGATTGCTTCTTGTAATTGAACATAAGGGTCTTGAGGGAAATCTTTTCCCGTCACTTCTTTTATTACTTTTTTATAAATCGGAATCAATGATTTCCAGCCTTCGGCACTGATTTCGGTATCAGATTTAACGCCTTCGCGAGCTTTAACTTTTTCTACTTCGGATTCAAAATATTTTTGTCTGTCCATCTCCCAAGCGACCGACCCGAACATTGTTAAAAATCTTCTGTAGCTGTCGTAGCAGAAACGGGGATTGTTGGTTAATTTAACCATTGCTTCCACTGTTTCATCATTTAAGCCGAGGTTTAAAATCGTTTCCATCATGCCGGGCATTGAGATTCTTGCGCCCGAACGAACGGAAACAAGCAAAGGATTAGTCGTGTCGCCAAACTTTTTGCCTGCTTGGCTTTCAACCGTTTTTAATTTTTCTTTAACATCTTCCATCAAACCTTCGGGCATTTTATTGCCGTTGTTGATGTATTCCATACAAGTTTCAGTCGTAATAGTCAACCCCGGAGGAACAGGCAAACCCAAATTGGTCATTTCGGCCAAGTTTGCGCCCTTTCCGCCAAGGAGGTTTCTCATATCTGCATTGCCTTCCTTAAAAAGCCATACACGTTTTTGCATTAAATTACCTCCAAATTTCTAAAATATTTCTTAATTTACAATTTTTTTAATTTACAAAAAATCTTATCAAAAACAAAATTTTATTTCAAATTACAAATTTAAAATCTTTTCTTCTGCGGTGCAAAGGCATTCTAACAGTTCCAACCTGTCTTTTTCGTCTAATTCAACAAGAGGCGAGCGGACATTGTTTTCAATAATTCCTAATTTTGATAGCAACGCCTTAATTGGCGTGGGATTCGGCGCCATAAAGATTTTTCTAAACAGCGGAAACAAGATTTTATGCATATTGGCAGCCGCCACAACTTGCCCCGATTTAAAATTATGTATCATAGATTTAATTTCAGACCCAACGACATGCGATGCCACGGACACTACCCCATGCGCTCCCAACGATAGCATTGGCAGAGTCAAACTGTCATCTCCGGAATAAATCACAAAATCATCCGGCACAAGCATTTTAATTTCAGATACAAGGTCAATATTGGGGTTAGATTGTTTTACGGCTACGATATTATCATATTCTTTTGCTAGAAATGCAATTGTACTTGGCGCCATATCAATTCCCGTTCGAGAAGGGATGTTATAGAGAATTATCGGAATATCAACGCTTTTTGCAATTGTTCCGAAATGTTCAATTAATCCTTGTTGAGAAGGCTTGTTATAATACGGAACAACCGATAGAATCGCATCAGCTCCCAATTCTTGGGCTTTTTTGGATGATTTAACCGCAGTTTGAGTGGAATTTGACCCTGCTCCCATAATTATTTTACATTGACCCGAAGCGGTCGATTTTGCGCAATATAAAATTTCATATTCTTCTTCATGGGTCAAAGTCGGGCTTTCGCCTGTCGTACCTGCGATTACCAGAGCGTCTGTTTTTTGTTCGATTAAATATCTTGTTAATTTCTCTAAAGCCGGATAGTCGACTTCCTTTTCGGCTGTCATCGGCGTCACCATTGCGGTAATCAACTCACCTAAATCACATCTTAATGCCATTAGTTTCTCCTTTTTTGTTTCATTTTACCATGGAAATATCTTAAGTGGCATTATTTTTATATTTGTGCTAAATTATATTAATTTTTTGGGTAAATTTTAGGGGTTAATTTTATGGGTAAATTTTAAGGGGCAAATTTAAGGGTAAATTTTGTAAAATTTGCGGGCAAAATTTAATGCGGGTAAATTTTAGGGGTAAACTTTGCGGGCAAATTTTAATAAATATTTTATGATGCTTGGGGCGCTTGGGGACTAATCTTGTTCATCTTCGCCATAAAGGAAGATTTCGCAAGCATAATCTGAAGCATCAGCAAAAACGCCGTATTTAGAATATGTGAATGTATCTTTAGGCTCGTTTTGCGCTTGTTTTGAAGCGAGAAGATTTTTTATTATGTGCAAACCTGCCGCAATAATAGCTCCGGCGCCTGCAAATTTTAATATCGAGCGGCTTGCTCCGCGAGCGCTTGTTGAAGCATTAGAAAAGAATGAATCCGAGCAGGTTTTGAAATTTTTAATTTCGTTTTTAGTAGGGATTATATAGCGTGAAAGGCTGCCCAAAGCAGCGCCTGTCGCCGTAGTCAAGACCAGGCGGGCGTTGTTTGTTTTATTTAGTTGTGTTGGTGCTACTTTCACTTTCTTTTATTTCTTTCTTGTTGCCATTTTGTTTTTTTGTTTTGCACGACAAAAGATTCTGTGTTATTGTCACGTTTTGCGGAAATTTTTTCAGCCTTTTCGGTCAAAAAAAATTTGCAAAAAAAATTTGTATCCCTAACCTATTTCACAAATTTTTTCCATTATATCATTTTAGAAAAATTATGTCAAGCGCAAATTTGAAAAATTATTTTTTAACACAATCTTCCCAAAGCGCCTGAATTTGCGAAATTTTTCTTGCGATGGGTTCGTAATCTTCAAGCGTCAGTGCGTCAGAGGATTTTTTATTAAAATAATCAAACATATTTTCATACATTTTATCCATGTTATCTTCGATTATTTCTTTTTTAAACGCACGTCTGATGCCGTTTTTGGTTATATCAACTTCAATTGAGGGAGTTTTTGTGCAAATTGAATTTTCAAATTGCGCGTCATAATCGCAAATAATATCAGCGTCTTTGTCATCATCGTCAAGATAAATTTTCAAGACTCTTTCTCGCTTTAAATCGGTTTTATCGCCTTTTTGAAGGTCGGAATTAATCTCAATATCGTCTTTGACGGATTTTTTATCAATCAAAGTCACGTTCACCGCGCTTTTTGATTGTTTTTTTGAATCCATCAAAATTTCAGCATCATCTAAATCCATTAACCCCGTCGAATGGACGATTTGAAGCGCATGGGGCATTTCTTGAGATGGCGGGTCAATCGTCAAAACTTCGTTTTTCTTGCTGTATTCTATTTTTGCTTTTTCGACTGTAAAATCATAGTTAAAATCATCCAAATGCGACAATTCGCTTTCAATTTCTTTTGGAGCGGTTTTAACCTTTTCACCTTTAAGGGTCTTTAATATTGCTTTTGTAAAATTAGTTATGTCGCTATAGTGCCAATTTGAGGCAACGACAGCTTTGGCATTATGTTCTTTTGCAAGGTTTTCCATTTTCTCAAACGTGTCAAAATCGCTCGTGACCGGTTTTGGCAGGATTATTTTTTTAATTCCTTTTTGAATAACTTTTTGATAAACATCATATACAAGCTTCGGCACAAGCGCAACTTCGCACAATGCGCCTTCGCAATCGCATTTTTTCACGTCTTTTATGTCTTTGTATGTTTTTGCGTTTTTTAAATTATAATTTTGCTGCTGTTTTATATTATCAATATTAGGATCAACCACAACGCCTAATTTTGCGCCATAATACTCTCCTTTTGAATATTTTTGACCTATCAAATTATTCCCGTATCTGCCTGCACCTATTAAAATAACATCCACTTGATTACCCTTTTTTATCCCTTTTTTTTAATTTTAACCACAATCTTTATGCAATCTTTATGTAATATTATACCTATAAAACTTGTAAAAATTAATATTTGCCACTAAAATAATTTAAAGATTTTACAGAAATTAAATATTTTAAAAAAAGGAATTGAAATATGCTTGATGATATTTTTAGAGAAAAAAGAGGCTTTAAACTCGTCTGTGGCGCGGGAAACGAGGATTTAGATGAAATTGAAAAATTAGTTTATATTTATTCACTTGCAGGGTGCAATTTTTTTGATGTCTGCGCAAAAAAAGAGGTCGTCTTGGCTGCTAAATCAGGCTTAAAAAGAGCAGGAATTGAAAAAGACAGATACCTCTGCGTAAGCGTCGGTATTTCAGGCGACCCTCATATCACAAAAGCAAAAATTGACCCGAATAAATGTATTAAATGCGCTTCATGCCTTAATATTTGCCCCCATGGCGCAATAGATAGCGAAATTAATGTAATAAAACAAAGATGCCTCGGGTGTTGTCAATGTGAAAAAATCTGCCCCAAGGGAGCAATCACGATGGAGAGCCAAATAAGAGAATATAAAGACTTTTTACCCGAATTAATTAACCTTGGAATAGATGCTATTGAATTCCATGCCATTTCAACCGATGAAAACGATGTCGATGAAAAATGGGCGCAATTAAATGAAATGTTCGATGGAATGCTCATTATTTCTCTTGATAGGTCTGAACTTGGCGACAAAAGGCTTGTTGAACGTGTTAAAAGATTAATAAGAGACAGAAAGCCATATACAACGGTAATTCAAGCAGACGGTATCGCCATGAGCGGAAATAATGATGAATATGGTACAACCCTTCAAGCTGTCGCCACCGCTCAAATGTTTCAAAATGCAAAATTGCCTTGCTATATAATGATTTCAGGGGGAACAAATACAAAAACAATGGAGCTTGCAGCTCTTTGTTCAATTGACGCTAATTGTCTTGCAGTAGGCTCTTACGCCAGAAAAATCATAAAAGAATACCTTGAAAAAGATAATTTATTTGATGATAAAAATGCAACGGATAATGCCGTAAAAATCGCTAAGTCATTAGTCAATGGCGCAATAGAAAAAATGAGCGGGAAGAAATTAATAGGAACAATGGTATGATAAACTTTAAAACAAAAGACTTTAAAATCGAAAATATTGAAAATGTTTTTTTCGATAAAGACGGCACCCTGATTGATTTAGACTACTTTTGGGGTCAAATGACCATTTTAAGAGTCAAAGAAATTATAAAAAGATATGGTTTAAATGAAGCTGATTACTTGGAAAAATTGTGTCTTTTACTGGGCTATAACTTAAAAACGGGTAAAATGATAAAAGACGGCATAACCGCACTTTATTCAAGAGTTAAAATAATTGAAATTTTCACAAAAAACCTGCTTGAATTAAATATCGACACAAACGAAAAAGAAATAACCGAAATTTTCGATTATGTTAATAAAATTTTTTATCAGGATATGCAAAAATTCACAAAACCCATTGAAAGCGCAATTAATTTTATTAAAAAAATAAGAAATTTTAATAAAAACATAAAAACCGCAATCGTAACGTCAGATTCCAAGCAATCAACAAAGCTCACAATCGAACATTTCTCTTGGCAAAATCTGTTTGATTTTGTTGCGGGAAGAGAAATGTCGTCTCAAACAAAAGAAAGCGGAGCATTAACCATAATTGCGCTTGAAAACCTCAAAGCCGACCCGAAAAAAACATTGATGATTGGAGATGCGCCAATGGATTATCTTGCCGGGGTTAATGCAGGGGTGGATAATGTGATATTGGTGTCTTCGGGGCAAATTGATTCGTATGACCTTAAAAAAACAACAAAAAACGTCGTTTCATCTTTAGATGAAATTGAAATATATTAATTTTGCTGCTTAATTATTTAATTATTTAATTATTTGGGGGGCAGTATTTTAGGCGATTTGTTCGTTTTTTGCTTCATCGTGTTCTTGTTTGGATGGAAGCTTCACTATTTCGCCCTGGTCATTTGGGGAATTTATTTGCGACTTTTCAACCATTTCTTTAGTCACGACAAATTCTTTAATATCTTCTTTTGAAGGCACTTCATACATAATATCAAGCATTATCTCTTCGACGATTGACCTTAGTGCGCGAGCACCCGTTTTTCTTTTCAGCGCTTCTTTTGCGATTAAATCAATTGCTTCATCGTCAAATTTCAATTCAACCCCATCCATATTCATCAAACATTGATATTGCTTGATTATCGCGTTTTTGGGTTTGGTTAAAATCATCTTGAGCGTTTTTTCATCCAGCGCATCTAAAACCGTATAAATTGGGATTCTTCCGATAAATTCAGGGATTAAACCGAATTTTAATAAATCATCGGGTTGAAGCTTCTTTAATATTTTAGCGCTTTCAAGTTCTTTTTCTTCTTCGCTTAATGATACCGTTCCAAAGCCGATTGAAGAAGATGTTCCCGCACGTCTTTCAACGATTTTTTCAAGACCCACAAAAGCACCGCCTACGATAAAAAGAATGTTATTTGTGTCGATTTGGATAAATTCTTGATGGGGGTGTTTTCTTCCGCCTTGGGGAGGAACGTTTGCGACTGTTCCTTCAATCATCTTTAACAGCGCTTGTTGAACGCCTTCACCCGAGACATCTCTTGTAATTGAAGGGTTTTCTGATTTTCTTGCGATTTTATCAATTTCGTCGATATAAATTATGCCACGTTCCGCTTTTTTAGCGTCATAATCGGCACTTTGATAAAGTCTTAAAAGAATATTTTCAACGTCGTCTCCGACATAGCCGGCTTCCGTTAATGTCGTAGCATCAGCCACCGCAAAAGGAACATTGAGCATTTTAGCTAACGTTTGAGCAAGCAGGGTTTTGCCCGAACCGGTGGGTCCAACGAGCAGAATGTTGCTTTTTTGGATTTCGACGTCATTTTCTTTTGTGTCCATATTGTGGGCAATTCTTTTATAATGATTATAAACGGCAACGGCTAAGACCTTTTTAGCGTCATCTTGACCCACGATGTGCTCATCTAAATAGGCTTTAATTTCTTGGGGCTTTGGAACGGATTCAATCGGTGCTTCCTCTTGAGCTTCCTTTTCTTCGCCTTTAAAATTAAAAAGTTCTTCATCTAATATCTCATTACATAACTCGATACATTCATCGCAAATGCACACGTCAGGCCCTGCGATGAGCTTTTTGACCTGATCTTGGGTTTTTCCGCAAAATGAACATTTTAGAGTAGAATCAGAAGTTTTAGCCATTTTTTAGTTTATCCTTTTAATTATTAATTGTTGTTTTGTTCATCCAATGTGACGACTTTATCTATCATTCCGTATTCGACGGCTTCTTCAGCTGTCATTATGTAGTCTCTGTCCGTATCTTTTTCGATTTTTTTCAAAGGTTGACCGGTGTTTGAAGCTAAAATCGAATTGAGGGATTTTTTGATTCTTAATATTTCATTGGCTTGAATTTCAATATCGGTTGCTTGACCTTGCGCACCACCTAAAGGTTGGTGAATGAGGACTCTTGAATGAGGAAGGGCAAGGCGTTTTCCTTTAGTACCCGATGAGAGCAAAAACGCACCCATTGAAGCCGCTTGACCGAGACAAATAGTCGAAACGTCCGATCTTATATGCTGCATGGTATCATATATCGCAAAACCTGCCGTGACAGAACCTCCGGGGGAATTAATATAGAGCATAATGTCTTTTTGAGAATTTTCACTATCTAATAGTAACATCTGCGCTACGACTAAATTTGCAACCATATCGTCAATCGGAGTGCCTAAGAATATTATTCTTTCTCTTAAAAGTCTTGAAAATATATCAAAAGACCTTTCCCCTCTTGAAGATTGTTCTATAACTACAGGTACGAAACTCATCTTTTTATCCTTTCAATTGAATTATTTTGCTATGAATTTATTGTGTTCGAGTAAAAACTCGTTTACTTTGTTTGCGGTAATTTGTTGAGAAATTGCGGCAAATGAATTGGGGTTTTTTCTCAATTCTTCAAATAACTGATTCGGGCTCATGCCGTACATCATCGACATTTGATTGATATGATTCATCATATCTTGGTTATTGACTTTAATGTCTTCATCAAGCGAGATGCGCTCAATTATTAAAGAGTTTTTGATTCTTTTCAGCGCTTCTTGTTTGAATTTTTCGAGAGTTTGTTCTTTGCCTTCTTTTTCCAATAATTCTTCGTAATTTCCACCTTGGCGGGTGATTGTCATTTTTGTTTCTTCGACGATTGCTTCATATTCGCGATTGAGCATCGATTCTTGAACGTCAATTTGTGTTGTCTCTAACAGTTTTTCAAAAACCGCTTCCGATTTAATTCTGTCGTTTTGGGTTTTTTCCATATTTTCAAGATATTTTTTAATATCTTCTTTCATGGCTTCAAGATTTTCTTTTCCGGCTTTTTTAGCTAATTCATCGTTAAGCTCGGGTAATATTCTTTTTTTAACTTCATGGAGCGTGATTTTAAATTGAGCTTTAGCGCCTTTTAATTTTTCTTCGTGATAATCATCCGGGAATGTTACATCAATTGTAAATTCTTCTCCCTTAGTGTGGCCCACAAGACCTTCGGCAAACCCGGGGATGAAATTAGAATTTGCTAAATCAAGAGTATAGTTTTGGCCTTCGCCATGGTCAATTTTTTCTTCGCCAACATAACCCACGAAGTCAAATACAACCGTATCTTCGTTCGTTGCTTTTTCGTCGGTATTTTCAAGTGTCGAATATCTCTTTTGAGCGAGCTTGAGTTGTCTATCTAATTCATCGGGGGCATTTTTAAATTCGTCATAAGTAATTTCAGTATCTTTATATTGACCGAGTTTTACTTCGGGCTTTAATTCAACTGCGACGTTAATTTTAAGGTCGCTTCCTAAATTGAAGTCATAGCTTTTAATTTCGGGGGTGAAAGCGATGTTTAATTTATTTTCGCTAATTACTTTTGGAAATTCGTTTTGAAAGAGCCTATCAATTACATCTGCTTTAATTCTTTCAATTCCGACATATTTTTCAACGATGTGGCTTGGGGCTTTGCCTTTTCTGAAGCCTGCAATATTAATGTTGTTTCCGTATGCTCTTAAAGTTCTTTCATAAGCTTCTTTTGCAACGTCTGAAGCTATTGTCATATCAATGTTTGCGATGTTTTTTTCATCAATTGTAACTGTGTTTGTCATGGCACCTCTCATTATAATATTTTACGTATAATATAGTATAAATCAAAAATAAAAATCATGGTCAATATAGAGTATATTGTGTTATAATTTTTTAAGCTTTTTAAAAGCATTTAGTTAATGGAGGAAGAAAACTATGTCAACAATGCAAGAAGATAATTTAATTTCGCTGTTGGACGGTTATGTTGAAAAAGGCGGACATCACTTAAATGTCAATGTTTTTAACAGAGAAACCCTGCTTGACGCTCAAAAACACCCCGAAAAATATCCTCAATTGACAATTCGCGTCTCAGGTTATGCCGTAAACTTCAATAAATTGACCAAAGAACAGCAAGACGACGTAATTTCAAGAACTTTCCATAAAAATTTAGGCATGGACAATCGTTCAATCTGACATATAATTATTAAGAAATTTTAAGAAAAAATTGTAAAAAAATTTATGTTTATACTAAAATAATCAAGGTAAAAAGTATAACAATAAGGAAAACAAAAAATGTCAATCAACTTGAAAAACAAACAAGAAATTATCAAAAAATTCGGAAAAACCGAACACGACAGCGGAAACATCGAAGTTCAAATTGCGATGATGAGCCAAAAAATCAACGAATTAACGGAACATCTTAAAACAAACAAAAAAGATTTCCAAGCAAAACGTGGTCTTTTGGTTATGGTCGGAAGAAGAAAAGGCATGCTCACATATCTTAAAAACGCAGACCTTGAAAAATACCGCAATCTCGTAAAAGAACTCAATATCCGCGGATAGTACCACCAATCAACAACACTGTAATTTCAAGTTATCAACTAATGCCACAAGAGTTATACCTTGTGGCATTAACATTACTATATAACTAAACCTATATTGCACAAAGGTTTTGGGCAATGTCTAAGAATTTTTTAATAATTTTTTGAGAAATATTAATAATGGCAACTTTCTTTAAAACCTTGAAATCAAGCTCTTTTATAAGTTTGTTTGCGCCTTTTTCAATTTTTAGGGATTTAATTAGCATAACAATTTGAATGACGTTAATTATCCCGAAAATTATATTTTTGACTTGGTATATCTTTTTGTTTGTGATGAATTTGACGACTTTGTTGATTTTTTTCAATATATTATTAATTTCATCGTTAATTTGAAGAATCATTTGCGACGTTTCGATTAATTTTAAATGAAATTCGTCAATCTTTTTTTCAAACATAACAAGATATTTAACCAAAAAGTATGTGGCAAAAATTTCAAAAACAATTAAAAAAATTATTAATAATATGAAAATCAAATTTAACATTTATGTATTATAATAAAAGCGGTGTTTTTTTGCTATACTCAACTTATACTATTTTTAAGGTGAAAATGGATTTTAAATCAATAGTTAAATGTTCAAGCCTTCTATATAAAATATTAGAAAAAATTAATCTCGAAAAAAAGATTGATGTGGATTCGATTTTGGATAATAATTTCCCTCAAGTTCAATCGAGGCTTCAAAGTTACATAAAAAACCAAAAAATCGCCATTTGCCAAACAAACGGCAAAAAAACAACCCTCCAATTTTTAAATGAAATATTAAAAGCAAACAACAATACTTTTTCTTCAAACATCGATAAAACCGCAAAAAAATACCCTCTTTTTCTTTCTTTAATACTTGATTTAGCTCAAAACCCCGATATAATTGATAACGACGAAAAAAAAGACTATTTAAGTGCGTGCTTTGACGAATTTGAGCTTGAAAATTATTTTAATATAATGAAATTCGATTGCCTTCTTTTGGGCAATTTATTTATTGACCAGAAGGATTACGCCAATCTTGAAGAAAAAAGAGAAAAAATTCAAAAAGCGATAATATTAAATTCCAAGCTCGATTTAATAATAAACGCGGATGAACCGATGTTTTATAACATTGATGACATTAAAAACGACACTCTTTTAAATAAAAAAAGAAAAAAAATCTTCTATGGCTTTGATAGTATTGAGTTTTTCGATAACGACAATCAATTGATTCAAAAAAATGACCTCACAAAGTGCCCAAATTGCCTCTGCGACCTTGATTATAAAAAAAGATACTATTCTCATCTGGGGCATTTTGAATGTGAATGTGGCTTTAAAAGGCCAAAGCTCGATATAAGCGCTTGTGCTCGGGTTTTTAGCGACTATACATTTTTAAATGTCTTTTATAACGGCAATAAATATGTTTTTAAAGTCCCCTTGGGCGGTGTCTATAATGCATATAACGCTTTAGGAGCGATAAGTGTTGCGCTATATCTTAATATCGAAAGAAAAATAATCACATCCGCTTTTGATAATTTTGCTCCCCTAAGCGCGCGGGATGAAAAAATTCAATATAAAAATAAAACAGTTAAAATAAAAGTAATTAAAAACCCCACATCGCTATCGGAAGCATTAAGAGAGCTTTTTGCAAACAAAAACACAAAAGTTGTCTTTTGTCTTAATGACGCAAATAAAGACGGAATCGACACAAGCTGGATATGGGATGCTAATTTTGAAGCTATGAGAGGCTTTGAAAACAAAATTTATGTCACATCAAACAGATTCGACGATATGGCGCTTCGTTTGAAATATGCAAATATCAATCCCTGTTTAATCATAATGGATTCAACACTCAAAAATGCGCTTCAAAGCTGCTTTTGGGACTTGGAAGAAAATGAAAATATGCTCGTTTTAACAACACCTTCATTGGAAAATGAAGTTCGCAATATATTAAGATAATGCAACAAATGTTACAAAATTATAAAAATTGTTGCAAAATTTTAAAAATAATTATAAAATACATGGCATCAAATTGAATAATGGTGCGTTGAATTCTTTATTATTAAAAAATTTTCTGCACTCAATTATAAAAATTAAATAGAGAGAACAAGGAGATTTAAAAAATGTATGAAGATCAAACCTTAGTTTGCGAGGATTGCGGAAAAGAATTTGTCTTTAGCGCAGGCGAACAGGAATTTTACGCACAAAAAGGGCTTGTAAACACTCCAAAAAGATGCCCCGAATGCAGAAAAGCAAGAAAACATAAATCAAGAAGAAAAATGTATGATGCAATCTGTTCTAAATGCGGCGCAGCGACGAAAGTCCCATTTAAGCCCACCGAAGACAGAGAAATCCTTTGCAAAGAGTGCTTCGCTCAAAAGAAACAAGAAGAAGCTCAAGCACAAGCAAGTGAATAAAACTTTAAAAGCGCGTTTAATACGCGCTTTTTTAATACTTAAATCAATTTAATGCTGTATTTGAAAATGACGATACAAATTGTAAAATTTTATTAACGATACATTGAAATTATGTTTAAAAATAATCAAAGTGTGAACTTATACTGTAACGGTACATTTTTATATTTGGAAGGTGTTGCCGCATATAAAAATTGTTAAGTAATGTTTCAAAAACCGAGCTATTTTACAAAAAGTCTAAAGTTTTTGAACGATGTTGACGAATATTGTTTGTAAAAGCATAGTAGTAAAAAAGGAGACAGCCTATGGGTGATGAGTTCAACTTAAACCTTCAGAAGATTTTAGATTCCAACCCAAATCTAAAAGCAAAACTTACTGAAGCCGCAAAAGACGGCCATCTTGACATTGAAGAAATTGCCAAGATGAAACAAGACGGTGTATTTGATGAAAGTTTATTTAATGAACTTACTTCAAATATGGGTATCAACACAGAAAATGGCGTTGATGATATTAAAGTTTGGCAAGAAATTTCAGAAGCCATGGATAACTTAAATGATTACCCCGGAGGCCTGGAAGGCGCTTATGATGATGAAGTGTATAATCCAATCGAAGCCAGAGACATCTATACGGAAAATAACCTTGAAGAAAAAGGCTGGGAAAAATTTGCAAAATATATTAACGGCGACGTTAATGTCCATGAAGCTCCAGAGCTTGAAGCGCAATCACTTTTAGGTGAATCAAAATTATTAAGCGTTGAAGACCAAAAAGCAATCTTAAAAGATATAGGGCTTGATATTGATGATGAATCTTTTGAAGCTCATCCGACTAAAGATGGTGACGGTTATTGGTTTTCATATAAGGGCAATGAATCTGAAGATAAAGAATGTTTTAAAGTCCTTGAAGCGCCCGATGGCAGCAAATTGTTAGTTTATACAACAATCGATGATGATGGCGATATGGAAGATCCTTTAGGTAAGACTCAAGTATTCAGATTACCTAAAGCGAAACCTGAACCTATTAAAGTGGAAGTTAAGCTCCCTGAACCCGAAACGGAGCCGGAACCCGAGCCCGAGCCCGAGCCCGAACTGGAGCCGGAACCCGAACCCGAGCCCGAACCTGACACACCAACGGAACCTCCCGTAACGGAACCACCCGTCACAGAACCGCCCGTCACAGAACCACCCGTTACCGAACCACCCGTTACCGAACCTCCTGTAACAGAACCACCGGTTACCGAACCTCCTGTAACAGAACCCGATGACCCGGGCGATATAATAGATCCTGATGCAGGTGATAACACGGTCGATGATTTCGAGGATGAACCGACAGACCCCGGTGAAACCGATGATCCTCCGGTAGAAGACCCCGGTGAACCCGAAAATCCTCCGACTGAAACGCCGGTTGAACCTGACACACCTCCCGGAGGACAAACCGAAGGCGATTGCCCCGATCCTGATGATGTAGATCCGGATGAGGATGATTTGAATCCCGATAAGCCGGGCAGCCAAACCGAAGGTGCGGGATCCGAAGGAGAAACGACGGTAACGGTAGAATCAACCGTAGTAGAATTAAATAAATATCCGGAAGAAAATCCGTAATAAATAAAATCATAAAGAGCCCCAAACACTATTTTTCAAGGGGCTCTTTTTATTTTAAACAAAATGTAAATTTTTATTAATTAAAGCTAAAAAATATGTTTAAAATCTTGTGAAATGTGGATTTAACTAAACAGCGTAGAATTTATTTTAGAAGGAAGGTATTAATATGGATTTAAAAATCAACTTTTATGCCGTTCAAGCTGCAAAATCAGATGCGACATCGAACACCTCATCGACTGAAACAGCACAAAGTTCACCCAGTGAAACGACTGATGAACCGATTATTGATAACAGTGATTCAAACAGCAACTACGAATTTGACAGCAATAACGCTGCTTCTTCAACTGTAATTGCAACAAATGACTATAGCGAAACAACGACATACTCTTCCGATGAAAGCTATGTCAGCATGGATACCGCTCAAGATTCACAAGCTTTTGAAAGCCAATATGAAGAATTGATGAGCGAATTAGAGGGCGACTTCGCAACCGACGAAGACAGAACCCAAGCAATTTTAGATAATAACGAAGGATTGCTAGACTTTTTAAATGATGCAACAAAAGAACAATTGAATAATGACGTCTTAAACGGACTTGACGCGGATAAATTTAACGATAGCCAAAAAGACGCGATTAAAGAACTTCAAGATAAAATCTTAAACGGCGAAGAAGTTGATTTTAAAGCTCTTGAAAGCAAGTTTACCGCTGATGATATGGATACAATCAAAGCTAACGCGGAAAAAGCCCAAGAAGCAGGAGCAAAACTTCTCGACAGCGAAAACTTAGACCTTGCCGAAGTTAAAGAAAAAATCGAAAGCACTGATATTTCAGACTATAAAACCCTTGCTAACGGCAGCCAAATGAGAGAACTCATTTTGGATAACTATAAAGACGAAGACGGAAATACAAAACAAATGTCCGAAAACGAAATGAATTCCGCTGCTTGGTCAATCGTTGATAATAACAGATGGATGATGGATAACATCAACGAAACTTATAAAGCTTCACAAGTAACAGAAACTTTGATGGGCGACAATGTCTATGAAAGCGATGAAGATATTAAAGGTATCTTAGATATTGCAAGCACCGTTTCACAAGGGGGCGAATTAAGCGAAGAACAACAAGCATTCGCAAATGAAAAAGGCCTCGATATTCAAAGTGCTCAAACAAAAATTGCAAATAATGAATATGACCAATTTGATGCTGATATAAGAACGGATAAGATTCCTCCGGAATTAATCTATGCAACCGATTTTTCAACAAAAGTTGACGGCTCAAAACCGGATGATGTGTTCTTGCCTGATATTACAACACTGAACGAAGATAAAGACGTCGTTGAAGCAGATACAATTGTAAGAAACGTTGAATTTAATTCAATTAATAAAGACGACTTCCAAATCGATGTTAACGGCTTTGGCACAGATGACGCCGGAAAAGAACAAGCCTATGCTTCAATTAAAGAACAAATCGCAAAGAACTACGGACTTGAAGATTTAGACAACATCCAAGGTACAAATATATTAGCCGCAATCGGTAAAGAAGAAAATAACAACGATATTTTTGACAAAAACAACGAAAATATTGATGATTATGCAAAACTATTGTATGAAAAAGCCCTTGAAAACGGCGGTAAATTAGATTTATATTGCCCTGATACCGCAACAAACGTATTGTTTAACGAAAATGACCTCGTAAAATCCGTCACTGATTTAACAGGCGACGGCACAATCGATGAAAAAGACCGTGAAGAATATGCAAGAAACTATTTAACAAGCCACAAAGCAGAAGATGTATCATATTTACACGTTGATGCCGATGCTATTTCGTTAAATGAAAACGAAAGCTTAAAAGGTATTGATATATTAAAACACGTTGAATACGGTGATACTACATTAGGCGATAAATTAGAAGAATTATACAGACAACAACAAGCAAGCGGAAACGTTAATCCTCAGCTTGGCGCAATGGAAGCTTTAGGTATGAGTGCATTGCAACAAATTGCCGAAAATAACCCCGCAATGGCTGAATATCTTCAAGATGACTTAACCGAAAACGATTTGTCGCAGCTGTTAAACAGTATCGACTATGCAAGTGTCATAAAAGACCACAACAGAGACTACGGAACAGACGAACAAAAATTAATCTTAGAAAATGTTCAATATGTTAAGGCAGGCGAAAAAGAAGCCCCGCAAGTTATTGAACCGAAAGTTCAAGTAGCAACTATTTCAACTCCTCAAATTGATGTACCGATTGAAAAACCGAGTATCGAAGAACCTAAGCAAGAACCCACAACTCCTGCTAAACCCGATACTCCTCCGACAACGCCACCGACAACACCTCCTACAACACCACCATCCGTAACGGTGCCGCCTACTCCAACAGCACCTCCGAAAGAAGATGACCCTGATGCAGGCGACAACGTACTTGAAGACTTTGAAGACGAGCCGACATTGCCTCCAAGTCCGACAACACCGGCTTCGCCAACTACACCTCCCGCAACCGAACCGCCGGTTGAAGATAAACCTCCTGTTGAAACTCAACCTCCGGTACAAGAACCGCAACCGCAACCCGATTGCCCTGATAAACCGGATGTAGATAGGTCGCAAGAAGAAGAGGACATTATCCCAACCACCCTAAGCGATAATCCTCCAAGTGCCCCTGAACCTGTAGTAGAATCGCAACCGCAACCGCAACCCGAACCGCAACCCGCAGCCGAGCCCGAACCCGCGGCTGACCCTGAACCGGCGGCTGAACCTGAACCCGAGCCGGAACCTGAATCCGAACCAACGGGCGGAGAAATCGGAGGCTATACTCCGTACGCAGGCGAAGAATTCTATGACAACGATGGTGTCGGAGTTGATGACTTCCTTAGAAGACGCAGATAAAATAAATAATAAATAATAAATAATAAAAGGCGCCCCATAAATTATATGGAGCGCTTTTATTTATGAAGTTTTTTGGTAAATTTGCAATTCAACAATTCAACAATTCAACAATTCAATTAATAATTTAAAATGCTTTCAATTTTATTTATTAAGTCATTTTGGCTGAACAGATTTTTTTGGATGTAATCGGTGATATTAAGTTCTTCAATATCTTGGATATAGTGTTCTTTTGGTTCTGAACTTAC
The DNA here is from genome assembly GCA_947624685.1 of Candidatus Gastranaerophilales bacterium. Lineage (GTDB taxonomy): Bacteria > Cyanobacteriota > Vampirovibrionia > Gastranaerophilales > Gastranaerophilaceae > RUG14156. Next base: position 17,351 of record CANQLJ010000009.1, read on the forward strand.
GATGATTACCGGAATATCTTTAAATTCTTTTGTATTTCTTAAATGTCTTACAAATTCAATCCCTGTCATTTCGGGCATTTGAACATCCGAGATGATTAAGTCAAATTTTGTTGTTTTCATTTTTTCAAGCGCATGGATTGGATTAGTTGCGCTTGAGACGTTATAGCCGTAATTAAAGAGGATATTTTTTTGCAAAATCCTTGTGGTGTGGGAATCATCCACGACCATAATTTTATATTTATAGTTATCTTTTGTTTTTAAGATGCCGTTTTTAGATATTATTTTTGTGCCGACTTTTTTAGAGTTAATTGTTGCAATAATATCAGAAAGGCTCAAAACAAGGCAGGCTTCGCCGTTGGCAAGTGTTGTGATGCCTGAAATGTGTTTAACTTTGTACAGGGGAGCTGCGAGCTTTTTGTGGACAATTTCCTGATCTGAAATCAGTTTTTCAACGATTATTCCAAATGTCGCGTTTTCCGTCTCGATTATCAAAAGAGTGTATTTGCTTGCTTCTCTTGGGGTGTTTTCGAAATTTAATATTTGAGATAATGTGTGAATCATAATTGCATTATTGTTATAAATGCAATAGTTATGATTATCTTTTTCAAAAATTTCATCGGAATTTATCCGAACAATTGTTTTAATTGCCGATGTTTCAATTGCAAAAAGCTGGTTTTGTTCTTCGATGATAAATACTTTTTTGGTTGCAACCGTGGCGGGTAACATCACTCGAACCATCGTTCCGCGGTTTAATTGGGAGAAAATGTCGATTCTTCCTTGCATGTGGGTGATTTTGTTGTTTACTATATCAAGCCCCAAGCCTCTGCCTGATAATTCCGTCACAAAGTCTTCCGTCGAAAAGCCGGGGTAAAATATAAGATTTGTAATTTCCTCGTCACTTATCGCATCAAGCTCCGCTTTGGTTAAAATCTGTTTTTCCAGTGCTTTTGCTTTAATTTTTTCAATATCTAAGCCTCTGCCGTCGTCTGTAACGTCAACTATGACTTTTCCGTCTTTATAGCTTGCGTTTATTTCGATTTTTCCGGTGGGGTTTTTACCCATCTCTTTTCTTTTTTGAGGGTCTTCGATTCCATGGTCAATTGCGTTTCTGATTATATGCATCAGAGGAATCTTCAATTCTTCAATAATTGTTTTGTCGGCTGTAATATCGGCCCCGTTTATGATTAAATCTATTTTTTTATTTTTGTCGCGAGCGATGTTATGAACCATCCTCGGAAAAAGCGCAAATATCGTCGACATAGGTAAAACGCGCATGTTTTTAACCATCTGGTCAATTTCGGTTGTTGTCGAATTGAGCTTTGTTTCGCTTTCTTGCAATTGCTTAAAAAGATAGGACATATCTTTTATAAGATGAGACAATCTTTCGTTATGCTGGCTTGCAAAGACGGATAATTGCTTGTTGTGAGCCACTATTTTTCTAAAATCATTTTCATGTTCAAAAGGGTTTGAGAGGTATTTTTTGTCGAAATATTTTATATAATAGCTCATTTTTGAAACATGTTTTTGCCAATCGATTAAGTCATTGTTGATTTTTTTGACCAATAAAAGCTGTTCGTTTGTTTTGATTTTTGATACGATGAGCTCTCCAATTTGCGAAACCAAATTATCAAGCTTATCCGAATCGACCCGAAGGGTCTTAATTTCGGTGTTTGTGATTGTGCTGAAAATATCTTTTTGATTTTCGTTTAATTTTGTGCTGCTTTGAGTTTTCAGATTACTGTTTTGAAAATTTGACATTTTATCAAAAACATCAATTTTGATTTTTGCTTCTTTAATCTCCTCTTGATTATTTGATTTTATTGCGTTTAAGACTTCTTTTATCCCCAAGATTAAATCTTGTTTTAAATTGATGTTTTTTGATTTATGAGTTTTTAAAATGTTTAATAAAACCTGATAAATCTGTTTTATTGTTTCGTTGTTTGAGCTATGGATTAAAGCGTTAATTTGCTCTATTATTTCATCAAAAAATTCAAAAGTATGTTCCAAAAGAGAAATTTTGTCGATAAGTTCATCAAACTTTGCGTTTGAGACGATATTAGGCGTGATTGATTGCGGTTGTGATTGTGGTTGCGGTTGATTTTGGCTTTGCTGTTGGTTTTGGGATTTATTTTGCTCATTTTGAAGTCTTTTTTCAACTTCTTCATAGTAATCTTTTCTTTTGAAATTTTGATTATCAACATAAGCGCTAAAATTTGTTATAAAATTATTAACGCATTCATTAATCTCTAAGAAGCTTAAAGCCTTGTTATCGGTGAGCGAAAACTTTTCCGTTGCTTTAGATATATTTGAAATTGAAGTTTTTATGTCATTTAATTTTTCGTCATTTACTTTTGAAATTAGATTATTAAAGTTTTCGATATTTTTATCAAGCTCAAAAATCTTGTCGAAATTATTCTTCAACCTTGAATATGAAACGATATAGAGCATTTCAACAATTATATTTTCGATGTTATCAAAGTTGATTAAAAATTCTTTTTGGCTCGGTTCAATTTCGCAATTGATGTTTACATATTGTTTTTCTTGTTCAAGTCTTGCTAAAGACTCTAATTTTTCAATATATTTATCTAAATCGGGGCTTTTAAATTCTTTTTTTTGTGAAACCGTTTTATTAACCAAAATCAGAATAAATTCAAGGCATTCCGAGATGACATCTGCTATATATGTTGTTATTTCAAGCTTTTGCTCTTTAATGAGGCTTATAATATCTTCTATTTTATGAGCAAGGTTTTGAATGTCTTCAAACCCGAGCATGCGAGCCGAACCCTTGAGCGAATGCGCGTCTCTAAAAAGCTGCATTGCCGTTTCATAGTTTTTTGGGTCTTTTTCCAAAATCAAAAGCTTTCCATCCATCGCAGTGATGATTTCGGTGCTTTCTTGCTGGAAGATGTTTAATATTTCATTTAGCTCATCTTTTTGAAATTCCATTTTCCTTGCCTTGTTTAAATGAGCGCTATATAACTGATTGTTTTAAATTGCTTGAAGCGTTTTCGATTTTTTCAAAAATTGCTTCGTTATTTTTTGTAATTTCGTCGCTTGATTCAACAATTTGAGATATTTCTTTGATGAACCCGTCTGTTTGAGAGCAATCGGAATTTATTTGTTTGCTTGAATTTAAAATTTCTCCCATGTTGCTTGAAATTTCGCTCATCGCGCTGATTAATTTTTCGATATTTTCGCTTATCACATGGGCTAATTCCAAACCCGATTCAATTTCTTTTGTACCTTCTTCGGTTGCTAATACCGTTGAATTTGCGGTTTGTTGAATGTCGTTAATAAGAGAAATTATTTTTGTCGTTGCTTGTTTTGATTCATCGGCGAGCTTTCTGATTTCGGACGCTACAACGGCAAAACCTTTTCCGTGTTCGCCTGCGCGGGCTGCTTCAACTGCGGCATTTAAGGCAAGAAGGTTTGTTTGTTCGGCAATATCTTCGACAAGCCCGATAGTGGAAGATATTGATTGGACAAAATCGGACAATTCAAGGATTAACTCCGCGATTGTTTGGATTTTGTGTCTTATTGAAAACATTTTTTCGATGTTTGTTTTGACCGCGCCATATTCATTATTTGTGAAATCGAGCGACTCGTCGGTTTTTTGTCTTGTTTGATTTGTTAAATCTTCCATTTGAGAAGAAAATTTTTGTAAATTATCCACAAGCTCTTGCATGTTTTTGATTTTGTTATCGGAGAGAGCATTATTTTCTTTTTGAGAATTGTTTGAATTTTGTGCGCTGTTTACTTCGTCTATTGTTTGGCTGAAAGCGTCTTGTACGAATTTATTCAGGGGATTTTTAACTTCGTTTTTGCTATATTCAAAGATGAATACCAAAATTAAAAATTCCATAAATATTGCGATAAATAAGTCATAGCTTATAAAACCAAAAAATTTAACCAAACAAAATGTGACAAAAAGCGCGATAAACATACATCCGCAATCGAAAATTTGTTTTTTTAAGAGTTGTTTATTGATGTTTATTTTATTATTATCTACTTCTTTTAACATATTCCACCTTATATAAAAAAATTGTATAATTATAATTACATTATAGTAAAATATTAAAAAAAGTTAAGATATGACAAAAAAACTAATTATTATAGATGATAGTCTCTTGCAATTGAATGTTTTAAAAACATTTTTCTCTAATAACGGCTGGGAAGCTTTGGGAGTTCAAAACGCAAAAATCGGCTATGAAATGATATTTGATTTCGCTCCGGATTTAATAATAACAGACGCAATTATGCCTGTTATGGGCGCAAGCTCATTAATTAAATCCATAAGACAAAATGAAAAAATATCCAAAATACCGATAATTGTCTATAGTGTATTGGATGAAATTAACGCAAAATTCTATGTCAAAGAAGAATTAAACGAATATTTCCTCAAAAAAAGCGAAAAACATAACGAGCTTTTGGATTTGGCTAATTTAATCGTCGAAAAATATCCGCTTGATGAAGAATATAAAAATGAAATATTAAAAATCGGCATCCAAAACTACGAAACAAAACAACAAAACGAGCTCCAAAGTGAACAACAAAATGAGCAAAATGACGATGATGTTTCAAAAAACGCAAATATAAATAAGTTTGACAAAAAAGAATATGAAACGGAAATTAAGATTCTTTTAAATTCTCAAAACAACGAAAATAAAATAATTCCCGAGTTATTTTTGATTTTATATCCGAAATTTAACTATAATCTCTGTTTAATAAGCCTGTTTTCTTTTGAAAACAACGAAAGAACAACATATTTTGATATTAAAGATATTATTTTAAGCCCCAAGTTTAAAGATGACGTCTTAGAAAAGCACAAAAGCGCGCTCAGCGTGATGTATAAAAAATATGCGCCAAATTTAAAAACGATTGTTAATGAAAATGAATTTTTATCAAAAATCGAATTTTCAATCGAATGCAGGGATAAAAATATTGTTAATATCGGATTTTACTCTTGCGAAAATTTGAAATGGAACGATGAAACCCTTATTGAAACGACAAAAGACCTTCTTGAAAATTTCTTTAAGACGTATTTTAATAAAAAATCCTCCTCAAAAAGCCTCAAAGACGACATTGGAAACAGATATTTTCCGTTTTTAAATAATAAATTTGAAAATATAAAAAATTCTTCCAATAACGCATATTTTACAATAATTCAGATTTCAAACTATCAAGAACTCAGTTTGAATCTGCATCATGAGGATATGGATTTAATCAATTCAATGATTTCTAAAAAAATCGTCGATTGCCTTGAAGATAATGAACAGATATACAGAAGCGACATTGACGAATATAGCGTCGTAATTTTTGCAAAAAACGATAAACAAGCTCAAAACAGGCTCAACTACATCGTAAATAACATAGATAAAATGGTATATGAAGAAGAAAAAGTCGAAATATTAATCGGCGCAAGCCCCTGTATTTTTGATAATAATTTTGATTTAGCTCAAGCACAAAAGATGGCAAGAATTGCGCTTGATGAAGCGGAAGTTGATAAAGTGGTATTAAAAAATGGATGAAAATAATTTAATATTAAACAGCTCCAAAATGATTCAAAATAATGAAGAAAATTTTGAGAACTATACTTTTATCGAAATAGCCAAAAAAAAATATGCAATTAACACAAAATATGTAAGAGAAATCTTAAAGCTCACAGCCCTTGATTTTCCGCACCAGATGCCTTCATATATCTTGGGGCTCATTGAATTTGAAAAAAAACCGCTGGGTGTAATTGACTTAAGGGAAATTTTTCAAAATGAAAGAATAGTTTACGATTTGAGCTCTAAAATCATCGTCATCCAAACGCAGAATCATTTTGTTTCTTTGATATGTGATAATGTCTTAGATATTAATAAAATTGAAACTTCACAAATAAAACAAGTGCCCTATCAAAGTGCCACAAACTTTTTTGACGGAGTTTATATTTCTCAGGATTTAAGCGCATATATCTTAAATATTGATAATGTTCTTGATTTTTGCCAAAAAAATCAAGACAGATATAAAATTGAAAGCTCGCAAAAATATATAATCAACGATGAAAATTCGCTTCAAATTTTAGAAAAAAGAAAAGAATTTTTAACCCAAACAACGACAGAAATACAAAAAGTGACAACATTGTTTGACAGAGGCGTCATCTTTACCATAAACGATGCGAAATATTATATTAATATGGCAAATGTCAAAGAATTTTATAAAGTCAATAATTCTAAATTCATCAAAATTCCCTGCACAAAAGATTTCATCTTGGGTCTTGTAAACATCAAAGGCGAATATATAACGGTAGTCGATATAAGAAGATTTTTCTATAATTCAAAAACTCAAATAAAAGAAAAATCTACAATAATTATTTTAAATTCCGACGAATTTAAAATCGGGATTTTGACGGATGAGATATGCGAAAGCATGGATATAGATTTTGAAAAAATCGTTCAAAACAGAATTCAAAAACAAGACGACAATTCATTAATTGAATTTGTTTTGGATAATGAAATATACCAAGTGATTGATGTGGAAAAACTCTTGAGCGACGAAAGACTCGCCGTATTATGAATGATTTTTGTAAAAATTATTCATCAAATTTAAGATGATACCCTCCGAGATGATTTTCAACATTATAGACAAATTTATCCGTATCAAAAGCATCTTTGTCGATTCCTTTGGAGGTTAAAACCTCAATCAGCGCATCTTTATCTATTTTTACTTTTCCGTTTTCATCCCTTACGTCAACTTCCCTTCCAAAAACAAGAGTGTAGCCTTTTTTGGGGTAATACATATAATTTAGCATTAATCTTAGGATGTTTGTGTTTGTTTTGAGAGCTTTTGCGGCACAATTCACATCGTCAAATTTGTCAAAATCTCCGTTTTTTCTAATGACATAAAAAGACTTATTAACCATTTTTGCAAATGAATCGATTAGTTTTAAATTAACCTCTGTTTCGTTGTTTTTGTTTCGGCTTTCAACATCTTTTGAATAGACAAATGTCAATCCTTTTGATGAAGCGGAAAGCCCCGAAAGGACATTTGAGATTCTCTGAATTGGTATATTGAGGTCTTTTGCCGCTTCTGTTTGGTTTTTATATTTTTTGTATGTTCCGTTTGGAAAAATTGCATAAATACTTTTATCGATTGCTTTTGATATGTCGTTTATTTTTTTGATGTTTACCGTTTCGTTTCCGTCTTTATCAATAACCTCTATATCTTTTGCAAGAACGAAGGTGTAACCCATATAAGTGTAATTCGGGGTATTTAACATTTGGGCTGCGACTTTTGGGAAATTTTCGATGTTTAGCGCTTTATCAACATCAGATCGACTGTAGAATTTTTGGTAATTTCCGTATTTGTCAATTGCATAAAATTCTTCGTTTTCAGTTGACTTCGGGCCTCTTTTATCCTGGTGTTTTTGAATCAATATTTTATTTAATTTATCTTTGTCGATTGTTGTATTTCCTTTTTCATCAACCGTTTCGACTTCATCGGCATAAAAAAAGATATAGTCTCCCGAGTATTTGCTTCGCTTGGCAAGAGAGTTTAAGACGCTTGTTCGATTCAAATTTAATTCTTGTGAAGCTTCTTTTGAGTCTTTATGCTCTTGGATAGCTTGGGTTTTTGTGTTATAGCTGTAAAATTTTCTGTATCTGCTTCGGGAAGTGAAATTAAGTGCGGTATAATGATTATATGCGCTCCTAGGTGCAATATCAGACATTTTTTTTGCGCTTGCTTCGATTGATACTTTTTTTGGTGCTTTAGAATAATTTTTAAAGCGCGAGAGAGAAAAGATATTTTGGGATAAAAAAGCTATGTTCATATTTTTTTAAAACCTAAACAAAAATTAAATTGCGCCAAAATAAATTATTTATATAAAAAATATGCCCAATGGGACTCGAACCCACAATCTTTGGCTTCGGAGACCAACGCTTTATCCGATTAAGCTATGAGCATATTTATGTTAATTCTATCAAAAATAATCTTTTAAAACTATCCTTGTTATAGTTGGATTTTTTTCAATTTATCATTAAGTTTATTATTGTTATGTTAAAAAGTTATTATGAAATATTAAACGTACCATACTATGCCACAAAAGAAGAAATTAAAGCGCAGTTTAAAAAACTTGTGAAATTATATCACCCCGACATTAATAAATCTCTTGATTCCGAAATCATCTTTAAACAAATCAATATGGCAGCTCAAGTGCTTTTAGATGATGAAAAAAGAAAAACTTATGATAATTTAAGACAAAAAACGAAAATCAAAGATTCAAAGATTTATAACTATAAAAATCCGCAATATAAAAATCCAAGCAATAAAACAGATTTTTCAAAGGGCATTTCTCGCGGGTTTTATGACTTATTTAAAAAATCACAATCCCAAAAAAAACAGCCCCCAAAACCAAAAAAAGGCGATGATATTTTTGTCACGGTTGAAATTGATTGTTATGAAGCGCTTTTGGGGACTCAAAGATGCGTTAATATTTCAAAAAACATAATTTGCCCAAAGTGCCTATCCAAAAAATATATAAACGGCGAAAAATGTTCATTTTGCGATGGTTTGGGGCAAAAAAGCGAAAATAAAAAGATAACGGTTAAAATTCCTCCAAAAATCACTTCCGGCATGAAATTAAGAATCAAAGGAGAAGGAAAACAAGGGCAAAACGGGGGCGAAAACGGCAATTTATATGTTAAAGTAATTGTTAAAAAAGAAGAAAAATTTATTGTACGAGATGGAATTGTCTATTATACCGCTTCAATCAGCCCTATAAGAGCAATTTTGGGCGGGAATGTGACAATTGACACCCTTTGGGGCGAAGCGACAATTAAAATCCCGCCTTTGACAAAAAATAATCAAAGTTTTAAACTAATTGATATAGGTTTAAAAGATGATAAAACCTTAAAAAACGGAGAAATGATTGTTAAAGTGTCTATTGAAATCCCTGAATCCATAACAAAAGAAGAACAAAATTTATATCGCGAATTAGAAAAAATCAGCTTAAAAAAAATATGAATGAATCGGCTAAAATAATAAACAAAAATATAAAAAGCGTTTTAATTAAAGAAATCTTTTCTTCAATTCAAGGAGAAGGGCTTGAAACGGGAAAAAAACATATTTTTGTAAGATTTACCAAATGCAATCTAAATTGCGCCTATTGTGATACTGATTTTAAAAGTGGCGCTAAAACTTATGATATTAAAAAATTATATAAAGAATTAGCAAAATTTGATTGCGACACAATAAGCCTAACAGGGGGCGAACCGTTAATTGAATGGGAGTTTTTAAAAGAATTTTTAAAAACTTATAAACAAAAATTAAATAAAAAAATATATCTTGAAACAAACGGCACAATGCCTGAACAATTAAAAAAAATTATAAGATATGTTGATACTGTTGCAATGGATATAAAAATAGAAAGTGCCGCGGGGCAAAAAAATAATTTTAAGCAAAATCTGGAATTTTTAAAGATTGCAAGCTTGAAAGACGCTTTTATAAAAGTTGTTTTTGATAAAAACATTAAACAAAAAGAAATTAATGAAATTTTAAAAATTGCTTCAATTTATAATACAAAAATCATTCTTCAGCCCAAAATGCCAATGGAACCTGATATTGATTTAATTAAGATATATGATAAATTTTATAAAAAATATAAAAATGTTTATTTAATTGCTCAAAATCACAAATTTTTAAATTTAGCGTGAAAAAATTTTTATGTCATAATTAAAACTATGGCAGATAATTTTAATAAAACAAATAAAAAATTTTTTTCTTCCCGTGCTCCTCTGGTTGAAGCTATGGAAAATTATAAAAAAAGCCCGATGATTGGTTTTCATATCCCGGGACACACAAGAGGGCTTGGGATTAACCCGAGGTTTGTAAATCTTGTGGGGCAAGATGTTTTAAAAATAGATACAACGGATGAATTTGATAATTTAGGAACACTTCACCCAAGCTCAGGCGCTATTAAGGAAGCGCAAGAAATTGCCGCAAAAACATATAACGCCAAAAAAACATTTTTTGTAACATCAGGTTCAACTATAGCTAATCTTGCTCTTGCCTTTGGTTTAACAAATCCCAATGACGAAGTGTTGATTGCTCGAAACTGCCACCGCTCTGTTTTAACGGGGCTAATTATATCAGGCGCTAAGGTCAATTGGGTAATTCCTAAAAAATTAAACAATTGGTCAATATTTGGAAATATTGAAGTAGAAGATATTGAAGAAAAATTAAGATACAACAGAAACATAAAACTTTTGTGGCTCACAAACCCGACTTATGAAGGAGTGGTATCTGATATTGAAAAAATCAGCGAAGTTTGCAAAAAATATAAAGTTAATTTAATAGTGGATGAGGCGCACGGGTCTTTATGGAATTATAACGACAATTTGCCTAAATCCGCGCTTTTTTATGGGGCGGATGCTGTAATCCATTCCATTCATAAAACCGCAGGAGCAATGACCCAAGCTTCGATGCTTCATTTAGGCAAAAACTCTAATTTTGATGAGATTAAAGTTGCCCATGCGCTCAAGCTTCTTCATACCACAAGCCCGAGCTTATTGCTTCTAGCGAGCTTAGATGCCGCAAGAGCGAATCTATCGAGTGAATCGGGGCAAAAGATGCTCCAAAATGCTATTGATAACGCTCTTTATTTTAGAAAAGAAGCAAAAAATATAGAAAACCTCTCTGTTTTAGAAAAAGGCGTCAATATTGATATTACAAAAATATTTATCAAAATGAAGCACCTTGGCGGTGTTCAATTGGAATATATTTTAGAACATGAATTTAATATAGAAGTTGAATCGGCAAGCGATGAAGGGGTTTTGATTTTATCAAATTTGGGCAACACTAAAGATGAGTTTGATTATTTAATTAATAGTCTTAAAAAAATCTCGGATATGAAATTTGATAAAATCGAAAAAAAGGTTAAAATTATGCCCCTTGTTGATCCTGAGATTGTGATGAACCTTAGAGAAGCATATTTTGCCCCAAAAGAATCGGTAAATAAGGTTGACGCCATAGGAAGAATATCATCCGAAGTCATTGCGCTTTGTCCTCCGGGGATTTCGATACTATTGCCTGGGGAAATAATCAAAAAAGAACACATTCCATATTTATTCAATTATGAAAAAATTGAAGTTATAAAAGAATAGTTTTTTTAAGGGACAGCTGCCATAATTTAGAGCTTTTCGGGGTGATTGGAATTAGATAAAACTATTTCATAATATTCGTTTTTGTTAAAATTTATACCCCAGTTTTTAGTGTTTAAGGTTTTATATTTCAGCTTCTTCTTTTTCTTGTTTTTTCCCGGGGCTTTAGATATGTTATCAGGGTTATTTTCTTCCATAAATTACAATAAAACTTCCATATTCATTGATGATTTTGTGACTTTTACAAGCATTTTAACATCGGACACTTTTACGATGAAATTAGCATTTTTGCCGTCTTTTTCGCTTAGGCGGTATTTAATATCATAGTTTTCAAGTTTTGGCTGTTTAAAGTTATAGAGCGCAAAAACATCATCAAAAATATAGCCCATTAAATTAATGTTATTATTATATGCTATTGTCATAAACCCGCGCTTTGGTGCTATTTCGATGTTTGAGAGGACAACGGGTTCGCTTTTGTCAATTATCGCCGTTGCATTTTTTTGAACTTGGGGTTTTTGACTATTTTCAGCTATATCTTGTTTTGTGTCTTGAAGTGAAACGGAATCTTTTGCGGCGTTTTGAAATTCGTCTTGTTCAATTTCAATAAAGCTGTCGGCTTTAAGGATTTTTTGGATTATATCGTAGTCGCCGTCGTTTTTGTTCGGGTCAATTTTTTGATAGTGTTCGACTTGGGCTCTTTTATAATTATCTTTTAAGTCCGGTTCATAGCTTGAAAGTTCATAATTTCTTGAATTTTTGGATGTTAAAGGAGTGCAAAAGCCCGTTTGTTTGATATTTTTATCAAAAACAAAATATTGCGCGTCGTTTTTGGCTTTTTGTTTCGCGGTGACGGGTTTTCGTTGTCTTGAATCGTTTTGATAATCTTCATTTTCAAGCTCGGCTCTCGATTTAATTTTGGCCGTATTAAGCGGTTTTTTGTTAAGTGATTTTAGAATTATAAGCCCGGATATAAGCGCACATAGCGCAAATACCATAATATAGAATAATGTGCTTAATTTAATATTATATTTTGCAAGCTTGTTTACCATTTTATTTTTTAAAGCTATCAAAGATAAAATGGCGCTGTTTTCTTCTCTAATATTGTTTGATAAAACATCATTTTGTTCGTTTGTTATGTTTTCATTTTCTGTAGAATTTTGGGAATTTTCCCTATCTTCAACATTTTGCGAATTTTCTAAGTTTTCTAAATTTTCTAAATTGGCACTGTCATCTTCAAAAACTTCATCGTTTATTTGATGTCCGTTTTCAATTCCATTTTCCCCATTTTCCCCATTTTCCCCATTCTCGATATTATTGAGCAATTTTTGTGTCTCAAGCGCTTTTTTATCCTTTGCCGCTTGGACTTCTTTTGCTATAATATCTTCAAATTTTTCTTGTCTTTGTTTTGGGGTTGCTGTCGGAGCTGCTTTTGGTGCGGTTTTTGAAACAGATGGGGGAATTACTTTTGAAGTTGCCTTCGTTGTAGTTTTCGTTGCGGCTTTCGTTGCAGCTTTCGCTGCAGTTTTAGATTGGGTAACGGGAACAGCAACCGCCGAAGCGATTTTTTCTTTAAGATTTAAGCCTTGTTTTTGCGGTTGAAAATTTGAATTTTTTTTTTCGACAGTATTATTTTTAGATGCACTTTTAGAAGTGCTTTGAGCCGACGGCATTGGAGCTAATGCGCCTTGAGGCGTTTGAGAAGCTTGGATGGGATTAGATGCTGCGACTTTTGCGGCCGTTTGAGGAGGGTTTTTTGAAACCATATTTTTCATATTGACGCTAAAATTAATCGGGCGCGTGGTGTTGATGTTGATTTTTGTGTAGCCGTTATTTGTGTTTTGTCCGGCATAAGGATATAAATCAACCGAAATGTTTCTAATATCCGCTCCGTTTAAAGTTGTTTTAGAGGCATTGTTTTTTGTTTCGGGAAGAAGGATATAATAGTTTAAATCGCTTTTTTTAATTGCTTTAATGGGAGAGGGAAACTTGTTTTGAGTGTATAAATCAATGTTATAGCTATCAAGAGAGGTTTTTGACAATTCTATTTTAATTAATGAATTCTTAAATTCCTCATCAAGCGCTGACGCAGTTGTCCCTATAAAAACCATACAGCTAAAAACTATAAATACGCTAAGAATAAATTTATTAAAAACTTTATTCATTTACTATCCCTTTTGTTTTTTATATTACCTCTAATTTTATTATATATTATAATATAAACAAAATATATTGTAAAAGTGATAATCTTTTTATGAAGGAAAATAAACAAAATACTAATTTTAAATCGGGCGTAATTACCCTGTTAGCCAGAACCAACGCGGGTAAATCAACTTTATTAAATCAAATATTGGGTCAAAAAATTGCCGTTGCAACGCCATTAGTTCAAACGACAAGAAAAAACCTTAAAGGTATCTATACCGATTCCAATTCTCAAATAATTATAACCGATACCCCCGGAATCCACAAACCCAAAAATGAGCTTGGAGAGTATCTTTCAACCCAAGCAAAAGAAGCGATTAATGATGTTGATTTAATTTTATATATGATTGATTGTACAAAAAGTGCCACCAAAGGTGACATTTGGCTTTATGAAAATTATTTGAAAGATATAAAAACCCCGATATTGGTTGTTTATAACAAAGTTGATTTAATAAAAGACCTTGAAAAAAGAGAATTAAACATCTTTTCATATAAAAAAATATTTAACCAAAACTTAGATAGCGTCAAAATCAGCGCTAAAACGGGAAGAAACGTTAAAGACTTAATTGAAAAAATAAAAACTTATCTTAAAGATGATAAAAAATATTTTGATGATGATACAATAACCGATTCAAACATGAGAGAAATTTCCTCTGAACTTATCCGAGAAGCGATAATCATAAATACTAAAGATGAACTACCGCATCATAGTACGGTTGTTGTAGAAGAATATCACGAAAAAGAAAATATAGATAAAATAAAAGCAAAAATAATCGTCAATACCGAAAGCCAAAAAGGAATCATAATCGGCAAAAACGGCGAAATGCTTAAAAAAATCGGAACAAAAGCAAGACTTGAAATAGAAAAAATTACCCAAAAAAAAGTTTACTTAGAATTATTTGTCAAGGTTCAAAAGAATTGGCTCAACGATAAAAATAAAATTAAAGCTTTGGGTTTTGATTGATAAGGGTTTTAAACTTATCTCAATCTTTAGATTTAGATAAAAAGAACCACATTATTTAGGCTAAATTTCAATCTTGATATTGATGATTGAGTCGCCCCAAAGAAGTATATTTAAAATGTAGATTACATAGAATAGATTAAAAATTATAAAAAAATATACTTTTTGGAGGGGTTAATGAGAAGAACCGTAGATTTTAAAAGAAAACAAAAAGTCATTGTAGTAGATGACAAATATGAGCATGCTTCAGGCGTTCGAGAGCTCGTAAATCTTGAAAACGATTATGAAGTTATAGCAAATGCGGGAAATGCTAATGTCGCTATTTCATTAATTAAAAAATATCAACCCGATATTGTTTTAATGGATGTGAACATGCCCGAAATGGACGGTATTAACGCGATAGCTGAAATTCAAAAATTAAACTTAAAAACAAGAGTAATCGTGCTCACGGCTTATGACGATGCGGATTTGATTTATCGAGCTATGAAAGTCGGCGCTTGCGGATATGTTTTAAAAACAATGGTCAGCGCTCAATTAATCAAAGCGCTTGATGAAGTGTCGATGGGAAGAATATATCTTCCGAATGTTCTTTGTTCAAAATTCTTTGAATATTTCCAAGACTTCGAAAGAAACGGTCAAGCGAAAAACAATGAGGACGGAGAAGAAAATCTTCTGCATTATTTAACAAACAGAGAAGAAGAAGTGTTATCGCTGCTTTTAGAAGGTGCAACATATAAAGATGTTGCAAGAGAATTGTTTATCTCTGAAACTACCGTTAAAACTCACGTAAACAACATTTTCCAAAAACTTCAAGTCAAAGAAAAGACACAAGCGGTTTTATATGCAATTAACAAAGGCTTCAAACCGAAAGCAAAGAAAATTGCCGTATAGATTTAATATGGAAAGCTTGTGTGATATTATTGTCACATAAGCTTTCCGTATAAATTATAAAATTAAAACAATGGTTAAAGTAAGATGAAAAAGGCCGAAAAAAATAAAGCTAAAAATAATTTTAATGTGTTTTTTGAAAACAGAGACTTGACTCCAAACGAAGAATATTCTTTTGCGGTCATTATTTCGATAATCAAAAGTCTCTTAGAACCAATTGTATCAAATAATTCCAATGCCATCATTTTTTCAAGATTTCAACAGTATCCGCAGCTTGAAGGAATAGTTAAAAGGCTTGAATATTGTACAAATGTGACGATGAGAAAATTCAGCGACTTTGAGATGTCAAAGTTTGATGTAGAAGATGTCGGCTTTTTGGTTTTGACGACACAAAGATATAACGCAGCCTTTCTCTTTAGAAAATCCGAAGAAAATCAAGACAAATATGAAACATATCTCAGATTAAATTCAAAATTAGTCAACGACGTTTATGAAAGAATAAAAGAAATTTTCCTTATTAATTATGATGAAGATTTCTATGAACACAGGCCCGAGCGAAGGGAGAACTATCTTTTAAACGGCGCAATAGCTAATATCTTAAAATATTTTGAAGAATCGACCCAGGAAAACGAATATAATACAAAAATTCAAGAAAACTATAAAACAGTAAATGAAACAAACACAACATTTAGAAATGAAATGTATGAAAACGCAAAACAAATTGCCCATGAGATTAAAAATCAATTGAGCATTTTGGATATTTATACAAGAATCTATGAAAAAAAATCCGGCGACACAGAAACTATCGAACCTATTCGAAAATCAATCGGACTTATTAAAAGCCAAATTGAACAATTCAAAAGCATCGAAGTTATTAATCTTCAGGAAAAAAATGTCAAAGACATTATCCAACAGTCAATTAAAGTTTATCAGCAGCTTTTAAAAGACAAAAACAATAAACTGATTCTCGTGGATGAGATGCCGGCGCACACGGCTCTTGCGTTTGTGGATGAAGAAAAATTTGCTATTGTTATAAATAACTTAATAAAAAATGCAAATGATTCAACTCAAAATGATGAAATAATCATAAGACTTTATAGTGAGGATGAAAAAATCAAAATCGCCTTTATTAACCATGGCGAAATGATTGCAAAAGAAAATCAGCCACGAGTCTTTGAACAAGGTTTTACAACCAAAAAAGACGGCTGGGGAATAGGATTATCCGTCTGCCAAAGGATGATTGGTTCTCAGTTCGGCTCAATTGAGCTAACTAAAAGCGATGAAAAAGAAACGATATTCACTCTTTCAATTTCATTGGCGTGAAAAAACAAAAAATAGTATTATTTGAAGGATAGAAGTTATATGGATTTTATTGATGACAGGACGCGCTCAATCGGGCAAATGGCGCTTGATGGGCTTTATGAAAGAGCTAAAGCAATAAGCTCTAATACCGTTAATGTTTTAACTCCGAATTATCAAAGAAAAGAAGTGAGCTTTGAAAAAAGCCTTCAAGACATAATCAAAAAAGAAAATGAAAAAGAAGATACAAAGCTTCAAAATTCAAAGCTTTTCGCGTCCGACATCAACAAGGCTCTAAAAGGTCAAACCCTGGAACAATTTGCGCTTAATCAGGGACTGGGCGATTTAAATAAAGATGATTTTATAATTGATGTTCAAAATGACCTAAGCGACGCTAACGGAACGGATGGCAACAATGTCGATTTGGAAGTTGAAATGATGGATGAAGCTAAAAACGGTATGCAATATCAAGTTGTGGCTTCACTGTTATCAAGGTCATATTCATTAATGAACAATATCATCTCGGGTCAAAACCGATAGTTTAAAATAAAAATGAGGGGAAGAGGTTAAATTAAAATGAGCTTTAATGTTTTTGATATAGCAGCAACGGGAATGCACGCTCAAAGAATCAAAATGGATACGATTTCATCAAATATCGCAAACATTAATACCACAAGAAACGAGCGCGGCGAAAAAGAAGTCTACAGAAAAAAAGAAGTCAATTTTAAAGAAATGGCGCTTAATAATAAAACGACATTTCCAAAAGGCAACGTCTCGGTTGAATTTGACCCGCCCGAAGAACCGTATTTGACAGGCGGTGTCACAATGACAAATAATGTGATATCGAAAGGCGTTATGGTGGATTCTATCGTCGATAGCGATAACCCGACAAGAATCGTGTATGACCCGAATCACCCGGATGCCGATGAAAACGGATATGTGGAATTACCTAATGTCAATGTTGTTGAAGAAATGGTTAATATGGTAAATGCTTCTCGTGCTTATGAAGCTAATATCACGCTTGCTCAAACAACAAAAACAATGATTCAAAGCGCAATCAACATATAAAAATTATATGGGAAATTATATGGGGGAGGATAAAAAATGGGTTATAATTTTAATATAAATCCAAATATTAGCCCGAATTTTAAATTAAACAGTTTTGAAAACAGCATTCAAGAATTTAATAAAATTTTTCAAAATTCGATTAATAATGTAAATTCAAACATTCAAGGTTCAAAATCGTTTGATGAAATATTTAATGATGAAGAAATGTTATCAGGCACCGTCACAAAAACCCAAAATATCTCCCCGAGCGCTAAGATGGCCTCTGACATTAAAAATGGATTTTTAGATGGGATTAATCAATTAAATGAAACGCAAAAAAGCGCCCAAGACGCTTTTGAAACATTTGCTTCAGGGGGCGATATAAGCGTGCATGAGGTAATGATTCAAAGCCAAAAATCAAACCTTGCAATGCAAATGGCAATTCAATTGAGAAATCAAATGATTAACGCTTATCAAGAATTTAAAAATTTGTCAATTTAGTTTAGGAAATAAATAATTATGAAATATGAATGTAATTTAAGTGTAAAAGAACTTGAAAAAAGAACATCAAAAGATTATTTAGTTACAAAAAAGATGTTAGATATTGATAGCGTCGAATTTAATAATTTAGAAGATGGCGATAAAATCGCTCTTAGCTATTTAGTAAAAGCTGCAAGAATTATAGAAAAAATTCATCTGATGATTGATAGTCACCATAATTTGGCTTTTGAAAAATATCTTTTGGATTCAATTAAAAAAGGGGATAAAAAAGCAAAATTAACTCATATTTTATTTAACGCCCAAAAAGGAATCTTTGCGCTTGATTGCGAATCAAATCTTGTAAAACTGGCAAAAAACCTCGAACTTATGCCCGGGCGCGGATTGTATCCGGACGACCTTAAAAAAGAAGATTTCCATATGATTTTAATTAATATGATAAAAGAAAATAAAATCGATATGGTAAAAAAAATCCTCAATCAAAGAAGCGTGGTTGAATGGGATGAAGAAAAAAAAGAACTTATTGCAATTGATTATGTCGATAAATTTAAAGAAGAATTTGAACAAATTTCAAAGTTACTGCTTAAGGCAAGCTGCGTTTCAACAAATGCCGATTTTAACGAATACTTAAGACTTCAAGTGGATGCGTTTTTAAAAGCGGATGAGATGCTGGATGCTTATGCTGATAAAAAATGGGCTATGCTACAAGATACCCCCTTGGAATTTACGATAACAAGAGAAAACTATAGCGACACAATGACGGAAACGGTTTTAGAAAACGAGGAGTTAAAGAATCTTTTAAAAGAAAATAATATCGAAGTTATTTCAAAAGACTATCTTGGCTGTCGTGTGGGGATAGTAAATAAAGAAGGAACGGATTATATTTTAAAAGTTAAAGATTTTCTTCCCTTAATGGCAAAAAATATGCCTCTAAATGATAAATATCAGCAGGTGATAAATAGTGGCTCCGACATTTCTCAAACAATGGTTGATGTTGATTTAATAGAGGTTGCAGGGGATGTTGGAGCGTTTAGAGCGGGGATAACATTAGCCGAAAATCTTCCCAACAATGATAAAATGTCATTAAAAATCGGGGGCGGAAGAAGAAATGTTTACCATAGGCAAATAAGATTTATCACAAGCAAGGACGCTCAAAAAAAACTCCAAGAAAGGCTTGATGCAATTTTAGATAAGAATTTGCATCAATTTTATGATGATAAAATGGATCACCCTTTTACAATCGGTCATGAAAACGGCCACTCGCTTGGACCTAAAGAAGGCTGCGAAGCACTGGGCAAATATAAATCAATAATAGAAGAAAATAAAGCGGATATGGTTTCTTTAGCGATGCTTGATGTACTTACTGAAGCCGGGTTATACACAAAAGAAGAAAGAAATAAAATAATTGTAACTTATGCCGCTGATAATATGCTAAAATCAAAACCCGAAATAACCCAAGCACACAGAGTCCGCTCTGTTATGCAAAACTATTATTTTATTAAAAACGGCGCAATAGAAATATCAGATGACGGGGTTTTATTTATCTATATTGATGAAATGGTGCCGACGGCAAGGAAAATGCTCACTGAAATTATAAAAGTCCAATTGAGCGGAGATTTTAGCAGGGGCGAAAAATATGTCCTTGATAATTTTATTTGGACAAAAGAAATGGAAACAATGGCAGATAAATTAAGAAAAATCTCAAAAAGGCTCAATGGAGAGGTCGAACACAAGCTTGCCGATAAGTTATTTTTACAAAAAGATTAAATAACATAATCTAAAAATAAGATAATATATTATTGCGCCAAAAATCGTGAATACTTGGATTTTATAGTATTTTGGGCAAAAGAAAAAAGAAACGGCACAAACCCAAAGCGCAAAAAATTCAATTTGAGATAATGTAAGCTCATTTATCGGCACATGAAATTTAATTTTAGCAATTATTACGGGGCAAATTGTTATTACAAACATTGCAATAATTAATGCGATAACCCCGTTTATCATCCATTGAGTTTGGTTTGAAAGTTTCATTTTTTTAAAAATTCCTTAGCTAAAATTATTATATCAAATTACAGAAAGATTTTTTAATCAAATTTTCAAACTCTTCTATATCCGATTTTGGTAAAATCACTCTGCATAAAATATCATATCTTAAAAGCCTTTTAAAGAGTTCTTCTTTTTTTTGCGAGGCATTTGCAATAACCAATTTATTTTTATTATAGTCAACGACTCTTTCCAAACCCTTTAAAAGATATGAAATTGATAAATTTCCGTATAATTCGAAAACGATTTCTTTTGGGCCTCCCATAAACACTTCTTCGTCTAAATGCATCAATTTAACTATTTTATCAAGGCAAATTGTCTCAACAGCGTTTGTTTCAAGGTTTATATATTCAAGCTCGGGTTTTTCTTTGTCCCAGAGTATTTGTTTCGGATCGGTCAGGATTTGTTTATTTTTGTTAGTCAATATTTTCATATTTTCTTTGATGTCTAAAAATTCATTTATTGCGCAAATTTTTTCAAAATAAAAATCCGTGTAGGCAATTTGTTTATAAAATCCGAATTTTTCTTTTGTCTTCCTAAAAGCTTCTTCATTTGCTAAACACAGCATTTTTTCGACCGCTCTTTCAAAAACAATATGTTTTTTATGGGGCAAAATAGCGTTTGTCATACACAAAAGATGCCCCAAGATGCTTGTTTCGCAATTGCCGAATTCCAAAGTATCATAAAAATTCAAAATCTTAAATTTATCGGGATTTTTGTTGAATATGAAGCCGGCCTTTTTAAAAATACTTACATATCTGTAAAAAGATGCCTGTTTAACATCAAGCTTCAGTGTAATATCGTTTCTTGTGCATTCTTTTTCTTTCAAGAGGCGATACGCTTGCAATATCTTCTTTTCGCTTATTGAATCATCCTTCATAATAAGATTGCATTATCTCCAATTTTTCTAAATATAATTTTTTGATTCTGTCGTTGGATATAAAATATACACCGGGACAAAAATGCATTAATCTTTGCATTATCTTAAAATCGCTGTCCATGGGTCTTTGTATCATTACTCTATTATCCCCTATCTCAACTATATGTTCTTTTATATCAAGTCCTTGGACTTTATATGCTTCCATGCTCACAACATAAGTAAACACATTGTTTATTAATTCAAAATTAGTTGCACTGTTTAATGACTTTCTGACCATAAAAATCCTATCTACCGGCAAAAATGACAGATTTTTTGCATATTTAAAAACCCCATGGACGTATAATCTTTGTGAAGTGTCGGAAATTCTTAAATAATCAACTCTGAAATCAAATATTTTGTTTCCGCCTTTCGGCAAGATGTAATCTATTGTTATGACATTTTTTTGTTCGCAATGATATTCAAGCTTTTTAACGATGTTCCAATTAATTGTCGAATAGTATCCGAAATCGATAAATTCATCTTTTATGTCTTCATCTTCAACGAAAAGCGCGCATTTGTAAAATAATTTCATCGTTTTTCTTATATCATCAAAGTTTTTTTCCATGTATAAGAGTTTTTTTACATCTTTTATGACTTTGACTTCTTCGGGTGTTATACAAAGGCGGGGCTTATCTTTTTCAATGCCGTAGATGCTTTCTCTTGAATTATTTTTGGAAATTTGAACATTAAAACCGTTTGCGCTAATGGTTTTGATATAATTTGAAATACAAGTTTTTGTAAGTCCGTAGCCTCTTTTTTCAAACTCAAACATGAGCTCTTGTTTTGTCATGGGACGTTTAGAAATGAGATTTAATAAAAGCAGGACTTTATATATGCTTAAAGTTTCCATTTTATTATAAATAACCTTCCTAAACTACTTCGAGATGTCTTTTCTTATATTGACTTAAGGTTTGTAAAGATGAATTTTGAACCTCTGAATTGCGATAATTTATAATTTCTTCATGCGTATGGCATAAACCCTTGTCTTTATAGGTTATTGCGGATTTTGTGTTTAACATATCTTTTTCATATTGATTAATTTGATTTTCAATCAAATCACTGTTAAAAGAAGCATAGGTTGATATGATTTTATTTTCTTTAATAACATGGCCTACCGCTAAATTATTTTGTAACAGCGCTTTTAAAATCGGCATTGAATGATTATAGGTACAAAAAATCGAATTTTGATGCATTTTTTTTGTTATCTCAAAGATAAAATCTTCGCTCCAAAGAACGCTTTGTTTATGAGGACAAAAGGCATCTAAGAAAATCACGTCATATTTTTTATCTGACTTTTTTATGACGTTTCTGGCATCATCAAAATAAAAATGAATCAAATCAGGATTTTTAAGGTTTTTTTCAATAATTGAATCGATTTTTTTGCTATAGTTAAATTCAAAAGATTTTTTGGCCAGATTTTCATCAATCTCGATACAATCAATTAAATCAATACTTTCAAAGTTTTCCAAAAAACATTTTGTGTTATAGCCAATCCCAAAACAAATATCCAGAAGTTTTAAATTTTTATCAAGACCATTTTTTTTTAAGATGAAACAGGGTTCGACAAATTTTTCAAAAGATTCTTTTTTTGCTCCGAATTTGCTGTGATAAATTTCATCCAAAGCTTTATCATAAAGCCCTATTGAGCCGTCTTGCGTTATAAAAATTTCGATATTATCTAAATTTTGCATTTTTTAAGGTAACTGTTTATTAATGTTACTATAATTACGAATATCTACACTGCTTTTCGAATTTCTTGTGCAGTATTATCCAATTCGGCCGTATAATAGTGAATTTCGTCAACCGTTCTGTTTCCTTTTTCAAGAAATTCAATCATTTTTTGTCTGTTTTCTTCGGTTTCCAACAATAAAATAACATTTTCAATGTTTTCAACATGTTCAAACACATTTGATAACATTTCGTACAGTTTTTTTCCTGATTCGGTTCCGTATATTTCAGTGTTAATCATGTTTTCTATTGTCATTTTATTTCCCTTTTTTTCAAGACTATTATTTCAGGTACATCTTCTTTATTATATATATCCACGATATAAAGATAATTAGCGGTTCTTATGGTTGCAGTGTTTTCGCCTTCCATAAAATATTCACCCATACGAAATTTAGATTCTAAAATAGCTTTTTCCTTATTGGTGATTTTTATGTTGATATTCTTTGAGCTTGATTTGGTTTCAAAAAGACATTTTGACCTAAAATACATAATGCTATTATAACTGAAATATGCTCTATATTCAATGGTGCAAAAAACCTATATTGTCCTTTATTTTTTACATTTGTTATATTAAATAAACAGCTAAAATACTTATTTTAAGGCATTTTAGCTGTTTTATCAAAAATATTATATATAATTTTTTTATTTTGGAAGTTTTAAGTTATCTTGAAGTTCAAGGATAATTGCTTCGCCTTTTTTTGCTTTATAATGAAGCCCGGGGGATACTATCCCTGAGACAAGCCCTACGCCGCCGCCGATTGAGCCTCCGATGATGAGCCCTGTGATTGTATGGCCCGCAGCAACACCTATTGCTGAACCTAAGCCCGCTCCGACTCCGCCTATGGATAAAGTGTATGCGGCAATTTTTCCTGCTGTTTCTTTAGCTCCTTCTTGAAGATATTTTTTCTTTGAAGCCAATTGAACGCAAACGGGGATGTTGGTGCCATCCGGTAATAAGATATGGGTAAATTCCATAAAGACTTTTGCGTTTCTTGAGAACCATTTTGGTTTTTCGATGCAGACAATTTTAGCGATTAATGAAGAATTGCAAGGAATCAAAAGTGTTCCTTCGAGGGTTTTTAAGTCACAATCAAAGTTAAATTGGACGTAATCACCTTTTTTATAGTATTTTGAATTAAAGTTTTGCGCAAAATTAACAACGATATAGTTTTCTTTTTGGATGATATTTCCCGCAGGAGTTATTTTGACAAGGTCAACTTTTGAATCTTTATTAAGCTGGATGTGTTCAATGTCGTTATCATAGTCTTCAAAAGCAAAAGCTCCCAAATTCAATGGAATCATCATAGATAGCATTATTATTGAAAAAATTTTTTTAATCATATAACCTCACAATTTTGATTCATAGATGTCTTTAGATTTTAACATTCATTTGAAAATATGTAATCATTAATTTGATTTATTATTCAATATGTATAAAATTTCAGCTAAGTCGTTTTTGTCTTTTCTTGCTAATTGTTCGCTATAGTCTAAAATAAAATCGTTATCCAGAATAATATAATTATAGCTGAAACAGGTTCTTTGAGTAAGGTTTTTGTCTCCTTTTGATTTTGGCACGTGCGAATTTGGACTGTAAAAGCAATTTAGGTCTTTTTTGGTTTTAAAAATAACATCATTCCCGATTATTTCATAGGTTTTTTTTATGTCTTTGAGATTAAAAACATTGTCTTTTTGAAAATAGTCTTCAAGGATGATTAAATCATATTTTTTTAGTTTTTCATAATTTATCTTTGCAGCGTTTAGAAAATCTATCTTTTTATTTTTGTTTTGAAGTTCATACAATTTTAAATATAACATTGTGCTCTCGTCTGATTTAATTATTGCAATGTTATTTTTATCGTTATATTTTTCTTTAATTGTATTTATAATGTCCTTTGAGAGCGTCATTGTGGGAATTATTTTCCCTTCAAAAAATGCTAAGGTTAATTTTTCTTTATCGTAATTAACTTTTTTCAGATAATCAACAATTCTGAAAAACGGCGCTCTGAGGTTATAAAAAGGGGTTACACCCATATAAAAAACCATAAAAAATATAATAAAAGGTTTAATTAAGCTTTTTTTGAAATAACAATTTACAAGAATAATTGAACAAAATGCAACAATTGAAACAATGAATCGGATGGAATAAACCATATAAGCAAGGCTTAAGCTCAGAAAAATTATGTTAATTAAAAATGAAAAAGATAAAATGAAACAGAGTTTTGTTTTATTATTGTTTGTTTTTGGGTTTTTAAAAAAATTAAAAATTGATATAAAAATATAAGGCAAAAATAAAACAAACCCCAATACCCCAAACCCGCAAGTCTGTTCATCAAGCGCGATATTGACGATTTCTTGTTTGACGTTTTGAGAAACAGTTGAATCAATATTTAAAAAATCAAAAACATTATTTTCAAGCCCCATTATTGCGTTATTCAAATAATATCCCCATTTAAACCCCGAAAAATCAAGGCTTTGGAAAAAATACCTTATTATATTTGATATAAACCCTTTTATGCCGCCCCAAAACTTGTGAGATAATATTATTGCATCATTTCCGAAAGGATTATGAAATTGAATTATATTTAAAATATAGTTATAGCTTGAAAAAATTATAAAATTTAAAATAAGAAAGATTATAAATTTTTTAAATTTATCAAAATTCCCCTTTTCTATCATCAATTGATATAAAATAAGGGCAAATATATACCCCGCCCCAAAAATAATGGCGGTAGTTTTAACCCCCAAAGCAAGCGCAAAACAAAGGGAGGAAAAATAAAGAGAGCAGTTTTTATTTAAAATAAAAAAGTAAAATGAAGCAAGAAAAAGGCTCCCGATAACTAAATCCGTCTGAAGGCTCGGGATTTGAAGAATAATTGCGCTAAAGGAAGAAAAGATAAGTATTGCAAAAAGTCTTTTTCTATATGCGAATTTAAATCTTTCAAAAATGTTCCATAGTGACAATATCGCTAAAATATAGGAAAAAAACGACAAAACCCCGTAACCGTAGAAATTTTTCTTGAAACATAACATAAAAGTGTAAAATATTTCGCTGTTTATAGGCATTACAAGCGAGCGAACGTCGTTTGTTTCAAAGTGATTAAGGTTGTGATTTTGGAAAAATTCAAAAGCTCTTATAAAATGATACGTCTGCGCATCCGGTTCAATAGCGGGAATAGTTAAAGATAAAAATAAAGATACAAAAATTAAAATCAAAAACGTAATTGAAAGAATAATCAAGCTCTTATCAAGCAATAAAGAATTAAATAATCTTTTAAAATCAAAAGAAAATTTATATAATTTTGCTTTTAAAAACTTAAATAAGATAAAAGAAAAAATGAGATTAAATAAGCTCATTATAAATAAATTAACGTCTTTTATTGCGCTAAAGAGCGATAAAATCTCAATGTTTATTATAACAAAAGCAAAAAACGATATTAAAACAACTAAAAAGCTTCCTTGAATTGAAGCTATAAGATAGCTTGAGATGAGATTAAAAAATATCGTTAAAAAAAACATAAATTAATTTTATAAAATTTTTATTTTTAAATCAAATCCCTAAAATCTTCGATTTTTTCTTGAACCCCCGAATTTAGGTCTTTGACGCTATAGAAATTCCCTTTTATCTCATCTTCGCCTAATATTATTGCTCGATGAGCGCATTTTGAGGCTTTTTCAAGCTGTTTTATAAATTTTCTGTTTTGATAGTCAATTTCGGCGCTTTTTCCTTCCAGTCTTAATTTATTTGCTAAAACAAGAGCGTGTTTAGGGTCATTTGAGACAATAAAATAATCGAGCTTTTCTTTTTCTATTTTTTTAACAAGGTTATATAATCTTTCAACCCCCATTGCAAAACCGATTGCGCCTGTGGGAGCGCCGCCTAGCATCTCGACAAGCCCATCATATCTTCCGCCGCCGCAAAGTGCGCTTTGAGCGCCTAAGGATTCGCTTTTGATTTCAAAAACCGTTCTTGTATAATAATCAAGCCCGCGAACAAGAAGTTTATTTATCTTATATTTAATGTTTAATTCGTCTAAATACCCTAAAAGCTCGCTAAAGTGGCTTTTACAGTCATCACAAATATAATCATTATAAATCACATCTTTTATATCGGGCTTCATAAAGATTTTTTGGCAATCTTCATTTTTGCAATCAAGTATCCTTAGGGGATTTTTTTCATATCTCATTTTGCAATCGTCGCATAAATCATCTAAATATGGTTTTAGCGCTTTTTTTAAAGATTCTCTATAGTCATTTTTGCAATTTTTGCAGCCTAAGGAATTTAATTCCAGCGTCAAATCATCAAGCCCAAGGGTTTTTAGGAAATTAACGGCACATGAAATGACTTCGGCATCAGCAATAGGTTCGTAACATCCAAAAACCTCTACCCCCACTTGATGAAATTGTCTTTGCCTTCCTGCTTGCGGACGTTCATAGCGAAACATCGGCCCAAAGTACCAAAATTTTTGAGGCGGGCTCTGGCGATTCAGGTTATGTTCAATGTACGCTCTTACGACTCCCGCCGTATTTTCGGGGCGAAGGGTAATAGATGTTGCTGTTTTGTCGGCACCGCCTACGCAAAATGTATACATTTCTTTATTTACAATATCAGTAGAATCCCCCACCCCTCTTTGAAAGAGTTCTGTCGCTTCAAATATCGGGGTTTTTATTTCAACGTAATTTGATTTTGTAAAAACATTTTTTGCGCTATCTAAAATCCACTGCCAGGTTGGGATTTCATCTTCTAAAATATCTTTTGTTCCGCGGGTAATTTTAATCATCTTTTTTCCTTTGATTTAACAAAGCTATTTTAAAATAAAAAAATTAAACCCGCAAGGAAACTAATTTCTTGCGGGTGAGTTATGTTTGAATTTCGCTTAAATATAATTTTATTCTACGTTATGACCTTTTCTTGCTTTTTCGGGGTGTCTTTGTCTATAGTCATAGCTGGCTTGAAGCGTAAACACGTCGTCTTGGGTTTTTGCTATTCTTTCTCTTAAGATATTAATTGAATCTTTTTTATCTTGATCAAGCGCATCTTTAGCGTTATTATAAGCCTCTTGTGCCTGTTGAAGCTTTTCGTTTGAGCTGTTTATTCTATCTTCAATTGCTTGTTTTTCTTCGTTTAGTTTATCAAGTTTTTCTTGCTCTTTTGCTTGCGCTTCTTCTTTTGCTTGGACGTCGGCTTTTGCTTCCTGCAAGGCTGCATAAGTTTTATTATGGGCTTCTACCGCTTTATCGTTAGCATCTTTAGCGTCTTCTTCTTTTCTTTCGGCTGCAAGTTGAGCGTCAAGCGCTTCTTGATAAGCAGCTTCAGCTTCATCATACGCAGCATCGACTTCGCTTGTGTCGACTTCTTCACCTTCGCTTTCACCGTCTTCACCTTCGCTTCCGGATGAACTTTGAGCAGCAGCGGCTTCTTTTGCGGCTTGTGCTTGTTCATAAGCGGCTTTTGCGTCTGCTACATTAGCATCAGCTTCTTTATGTTCATTTTGAGCTTCGCCCCAAGCAGGCCCTGTTTCATTTTCCATTCTGCCATAGGCTTCGTTATTTTCTAAATCTGCATTGGTTAAATTTTGTTGAGATTCGCTCAACGCAAGGTCAGCTTCACTTACGGCGCTTTCTTGAGCGGAAATTTCATCCATTTTAGCGGATAATTCTTGTGCTAAGTCGCTATCGACTTCATTTAATGCGCTTAAATAATCTTCTTTTAAGCTTTCAACGTTACTTGCGGCCTCGCTAAATTCAGGGTCAGATCCGTTTGTGATTGCCGTTAATTCGTCTTGTTGGGATTTTAAAAGATCTTTTCCCTCATCAAGCTGAGCTTTGATTTCTTCATCAGAGACATTCTTGCCTAATTTTGGTTGTGTTGTAACGTCCGTATTTACATAAGCGCTTACAATGCCGTTTGATGCTCTGCCTGCGCCTGCTGTACTTTGAGAAGCGCTTGAAGCATCGGCTGAAATATTAGATGCGCTTTGAGCTTCATTATTCATTTTTGCAGAACCGCCCGAAGAAGAAGCAGAACCGCCCGATGCTTTAGAGCTCCCCGAAGCCCCGTTCGAAGAGCCTCCCGAGGAAGAACCTTGAGGGTAATTTGCGGTTATACCGCTTCCTTGGTTTGTGTTTAATCTTTGAGAAGCAGGCTGTTTGTCGCTGTTTGAGCTGCTTTTTGAGGAGCCGCCTTTAAACTTTTCTATATCTTTTTGTGAAATACCCGAATCATCGCCATCTAAACCGCTTATTTTGTCATAAAGTTCTCTTAATTCGCTTTCGTCTAAATCGCCGCTGCCATCAAGGTCATACTGTTTCATTACGTTTTCATCTTTCATCAATTCACCGATGAAACCCGCAAAAGCATCAGCGTCTTCATAATCTTTTGTATCATCTTTTTTTGTTGTTTCGCTTGATGTTGATGATGATGAGCCGCTTGATTTTGAAGAATTTGACGCAAAAATCGAATCGTTTTTAGATTCGGTCTTAGAGCCGCTTTTGGATTCTTGGCTTTCTTTTGCATTATCTGTACCTTGAGCTGTACCTTGAGCGGACTTTTTAAACAATTGTAAAAATTGAGAAAAGCTTAAATTCATATTGTTTTTCATAAAAATACACCCTAAAATTTCCTTGTAGTCAGTATATTTTTCGGATTATTATTTAAAAACTTTATAATTTTAGCTGTTAAAAAAATAAATTTTTACAATTCTTTACAATATTATATTTTATTTTCTAGCCTTCTTTTGTCACTTGCTGCATCGCGTCGTTTGATTTCATCTCTTGAAGCCTTTGTTGGCCGTTCATGACGACTTGATAGAGCCTGTTTAAATCTTGTTCGAGGTTATTTAGAAGCTGTTGAGCATATTCTTGGGATTCTTCTTTCATTCTGATTGATTCGTTTTTAGCGTTCAATCTAAGCTCTTGTGCTTCATTAAAGGCCGACATTTTAATTTGCTGGCATTCTTCAAAAACGGTTTGTCTGAATTTTTCGGCATGCTCTTCCATTGCCTTATTTAAGCTCGATTCATTCAAAAGCTTGTATCTTTCGTTTTCGGCGTCTTGGATGATGCGTTCTGCTCGAAGTTTTGCTTCTTGAAGTATTTCATCTTTCTTTTTTAAGATGATTCGAGCGTCACTTATTTCATCCGATATTGCATTAGGAAAAGCATTTACGATTTTATACAGTTCTTTTGAGCTGACGATGATTTTGCCCGGAAAACACGGTATGCCGTCGTCGCATAACGCGCTTAAATCATCAATTAAATCAAACATCTTGTTTACTGATTCTGCCATTTTATTTTATAGCCTTTCTTGTGTCACCTTGTAAATATTCTACCACATTTTTCGGAACAAATTTAGAAATATCTGTTTTATGGTTTGATAATTCCCTTACAATGCTTGAGGAAATGAAGTTGTGCTGCGGCCTTGTGGATAGAAATACTGTTTCGATGTCACTTGCAATCACTTGATTGGTCTGACAAAGCTGCACTTCATATTCAAAATCGGTTATTGTTCTCAATCCTCTGATTAAAAATTTTGCGCCGATTTTTCTGGCATATTCGACAGTCAACCCGTCAAAGCTATCGACAGACACGTTTTTTATGTTTTTTGTCGCTTCTTTTATGAGACTAACTCTTTCTTGCGTAGTCAAAAAAGACTTTTTCTCCGGATGCTTTAATACGGCAATTACAACCCTGTCAAACATTCTTGATGCTCTTTCTAAGACATCAAGATGCCCGTTTGTAATCGGATCAAAGCTCCCCGGGTATAGTGCAACCTTTTGTTCAGTTGTGTGACAATCTACCATAATTCATATTATAATATTAAAAAAATAATTATAGCCAATTTTTCTTTTATATTTTTTATTTTTGTATCATTTTCTTAACAATAATTATTCTTGTTTGTTGTTAATGCCGTAATTTTCAATAATTTCGATTAATTTATCCTGCCAGCCCGCTTCTTTTTTAAGGAAAATGTCCGCTCCGCCGTTTAGACATTTAACTCTGTTTTCGGCTTTATTTGAAGCGGTAATTACGATTATCTTTGTAATAAGGTTATTTTGAGTAATGATTTTTTTGGTTTCATATAAAAGAGTCAGGCCCTCTTGTTCGGTTGAAACAAATAAATCCATAATCACAAAAGCATAGTTTGATTTAATGAATGTATTGAGCCCCGAGAAGATGTCTTTTGCAACTTGGACGTTATAGCCTAAATTTTTGAGCATGACTTTGAGCTGATATGTTACAACCCCAATGTCATCAATAACCAAAATGTTGTTTGATGCCGGGTTAAATTCCGCATTTTGGGAAAAATCCATATCAACATTGGACATTTTTATTTTAAATAAAGCATCCATCAAAGCTTCTTCGGTAATATCAGCCGGAGGCGTTTGATTTGCCAATTTAAAAATTTCTTTTAAAACTTCCACATTAACTTCTTTTTTTGATTCGCTCATTGTTCCATCCCGGTTTTCTTTTTCGTAATTTCCGTAATTCTAAGTCCGAAGTTGTCTTCGATAATGACAACTTCGCCCTTTGCCACTTCATGCCCGTTTGCCAAAAGCTTAATCGGGTCTACTGTTTTATTTTCAAGTTCGATTATTGAATCTTTTGTAATATCCAAAACTTTTTTTAAAGGAATGTCCGCTTCGCCCAAAATCGCCGACAATTCAAGTTCAACATCCATCAAAAGGTTATATGTCTTTGAATCTTGTGCTTTTTTAGGGCGATCAACATTTTCAAGCTTTGATATATCAAGATTTTTGGCTTCTTTTTCCAAAGCTACTCCTCATCTTCTCTATATTGATCAACTATCTTGACGCAGACTTTGTTTTGAATTGATCCCGGAATGACATAAAATTTTTTCTTTTTATTGATGCAGGCGACAAGCTCCCTGTTTAATTTTTGGTCTAATTTTATTATATCATCAACCTTTAAATCAAGTATTTCATCGATTTCAAGGTTTGCCATCCCTAAAATCACCTGCATTTCTAATGTTGCGGTTTTGATTTTTTCTAATGTTTCATTTTTGCCTATCTCATTTGCCGTGACATTTGAGTGCTGATAGATATATTGCGGGGTCAACTTCGGTAAAACCGTCTCCAGCACGGGATATGGGAAACAAATGTTCATCAGCCCAAAGTTTTTTTGCCCTAAGCGAACTTCAA
>CANQLJ010000010.1 GCA_947624685.1 Candidatus Gastranaerophilales bacterium
GTATTAGCAGAAGTTTCCCTCTGTTGTCCCCCGCTCAAGGGCAGATTTCCTATGTTGTACTCACCCGTCCGCCACTTTCCACTTTAGCAAGCTAAAGTTTCTCGTTCGACTTGCATGTATGAGGCACACCGCCAGCGTTCGTCCTGAGCCAGGATCAAACTCTCCGTTGTCAGAAATTTTTGTCAATTAATATATTGTATATATCTGACACTCTGTGAAAGAGTGATTTGACTCATTTTGAAGTGTTTTGTTTTCACAAAACGCACTGTCCAATTGTTCTTTCGTTAAAAAAATCAACAGGTATTTGTCGTTTGTATTTGTTATCGAGTATAGTGGTTAGTTGAGAGATTTGTTTGGTTTGATGTTGTTTGATTCCGCCGGTTTTTAAATTGTAGCCGGTTTGATTACATCCTCATTCTTGTTGTTTAAGTTTAAGGACACCAAACTCCGTCTCATGTAACATATAATCGACAAGATATGATATTCTTTTTTCAATGTGCAACTAAACTTAATTTATAAGACCAATTAATCATCGCAATTTAATTTTCAACCTTTGGGGTAATACATACGATTGATATTTAGTCGCATTTATTAGCCTAACACTTCAATTTTTTTTGTCAACATTTTATTTTTAAAAATCATCAATCTATACTAGATTTTATTGTGACTTTGTCTAATTCGATTCCTTGACTGCCTTGAGGGCATTTTGGTGATAATCTTGACTTATTTTTTATTTTAATGCTTCAAATTGAAATGTACTGTTGAGCTAGGTCGCTCGAGTAACATTAATCATATTACATCAAAAAATAATTACAAGGGGTATGTTAAAATTTATTTACAAAACCGCCTGTCCCCAGCAAAACCGCCAGTTCCCCTAAAAAAACAAAAAACGCCCGCCCCCAACAAACAAGAAAGCCGCCCTCAAAAAAATCGTCCCAAAAAACAAAACCACCCGCCCTCCGGAGAGAACCCCATCAAAAAAGCAGCCTTTCAAACAAAAGACTGCTTTTATTATATTATTCATTAATTATTTCTTGAATTGTTTAAGAAATTCTTCCAATTGTGCCGGATCTTTTAATTCAGGGTGTTTTTCAACAAATTCTTTTGCATGCTTTGTCAATAATTTTTCCTTTAATTCAGATATATCTAAAGCTTTTTCGGCAGCGGTTCTTCCGTTTTCGATAAACACTTCTGCGGAATTTCTGGCACTTTTTTCAACGTAATCTTTAATAATTCCAAGGTCTCTCATTGTTTGTTTTGTTGCAGATTCAGCGGCCACTTCTTCTGCAAATTTTTTTGCCGCTTTATCAGATGCAACAGCATCTTTGACCGCTTTTTTCACTGCTTCAGAAACGTCGGAACCTATTTTTTTAGTTTTTTCGCTGGCTTTTTTAGAAATGCCTTCATTAAATTTTGCAACTTCTTTTCCCAAATCTAATGTGCCATATTTTTTATAAAGTTCACTATCCGTCAAAACTTTTGCTTTCATCGTTGAAGATAAAGCGTCAAGCGAACCTTGAATTTTTTTTGTTCCGTTTTCAACTTCAAGCGGAACGATTTTCGCTGTTTTTAATTTTTTAGCTGCTTGAACGGCAACTTCAATAGCACCTTTTGCTTTTCCGGCAATTTTTTCAATACCCATTTTAAATTTCCTTTCTTTTTTAACTTTGATATTTTTATAAAAACATTTTTTTTAAAAAAACTGCTACCCCCCCCTTCGGGTGGTTTTGTTACAAAAATTTACACAACACAACCATAATCAAGCTATAGCTTGAAAAAAAATTCAACCCCATCGGCTTGAAAAATTTAAAAACAAAAGAAAAGAAAAAACGCACGAAAATCAAATCCCAAAAAAGCGAAAACTAAGACCTATTCAATACAATACTCATCCCATGAGCCAAAAATGAGGTCTTTGGACTTAATTTTTTTTGCCTCTTTAACCCAAGTGTCGCAATTTTTTATCCTTATTTCAAAACAAGAAAAGCAATGTCCGCAATAAGCTTCAACTATGCTTGGCAAGTGTCTTCTGGAAGGATGCTCCTCAAAAGCGTCATAGGCAATTTCTTCTTCGTATTTAAGGTATGTTGAATCCATATTTACTTTGATTTTTGTCGGGATAAGCTTGATTCTGCGGCATTTCGGGCATTTTCGAATTGTGAAATATCTTGTTAAAATGAGCCCTTCTTTTTCGTCATACTGCTTCGATTCGTTTGCGATATTAACCAAAGACACGAAAATGCCGTCTCTGGTTTGTTTTGTGTAATAGGGATTAATCGAACCTATCCCCAAAAGTTCGAAATTTTGTATTGGAACCTCTTTGATTTTGTGCGCCAACAGGCGATTTTTAGATAACAAAAAATCTAACATAATATTTTATCTTACATTATTATATTTTTTTTGCATACTTCTTCATAAAATTAAACATTTTATATATTTATATAGCTGCCCAAAAGCTTATAGAAATTGCATTTCGACTTAATTTCATCAAGCGCATCAGCTATATCAAGAGCGTCTGCTTCAATATCCGCAAAGAAATTATATTCCCCAAAGACCTTTTTAGAAGGGCGAGATTCAAGATACAAAAGATTCAAGCCATAGATATTAATTAAATATAAGATTTTCAGCAATTCGCCCGGGGAATTTTTCGCGTTAAAAACAATTGAAGTTCTTGAATTTTTGCCCAAATCGATATTTTCATCAAGAAGCCTTGAAACAAGCACAAAGCGCGTTTTATTATCCAAAATATCGGAAATATTTTTCCCTATTATATTATAGTTTAATTTTTCGCCCAAAGCCAAATCCCCGATTGCGCCATAGCTTTCATCCAATTCATTTAATGAATTAAGAGCTTTTGAAGTCGAATCGGCCTCGATTAAATTAATATTTTCATCAAAATTTTTAATAATATAATCCTGACACTGCGCAAGGGCGCTGGGATGCGAGATTATGTTTTTTATATCTTCCTTTTTTCCTTTGGAAAATAGGCAATGATTAATCTCTATTTCGCTTTGAGCAAGGATTTTGACATCCGTTTTATATAGATTATCTAATGTCGCATGGACAATCCCATCGAGCGAATTTTCAATCGGCAAAACGCCGAAAGTGCCCGGGGTTTTATCTAATATATCAATTGTTTTAGATATTGTCGAGACCGGTTTTAATTCAAAATCATTGAAATATTTAAGTTTTTCAACAAATTTTTTTGCCGCATGTTCACAATTTGTGCCTTTTGGCCCAAGAAAATAAAGCATTTTCAATTTCTAAATCCTTCTTAAATTTTGATTAATGTCGCGGTTGATGTCGGCTTGTTTTTTGGATTCTCTTTTATCATAAAGCTTTTTACCCTTCGCAAGAGCAATTTCGAGCTTCACATATTGATTCGAAAAATACATTTTTGTAGGGACAATGGTGTATTTTTCCTGTTTAACTTTATTTGAAATTTTTAATAATTCTTTTTTATTTAAAAGAAGCTTTCTTTCGCGCCTCGGCTCGTGATTATAGATATTTCCGAATTCATAAGGCGAAATGTGGCAATTGATTAAATATGCTTCCAAGTCGTCTGTGAGCTTGATATAGCTATCTTTTAGGTTCGCTCCGTTTTTTCGAATCGATTTAATTTCCGTTCCTAAAAGGCAAATCCCCGCTTCAAATTTATCAAACAAAAGAAAATCGAAGCTTGCTTTTTTGTTTGATGAGATTAATTTAGAAGGGTTTTTGGCTTTTTCGTCTTTTTTCATATATTAAATAATAGCGCAATCAAAAAAATATTTAAAGAAATTGTATTATGTTTATTTTTTAAATTATGTTACAATTTTTTTATGAAAAAGAAATTTAATTTAGATTTAACGACCCAAAATAAACTGATTATTATGGCGCTTGTTTTTTCAACTGTCTTGATTATATTAAGTTCGCTTTGGGCAATGGGTAGAATAAAATATGAAGTCGACAAAGGCTATAGAGACCTTGGAAATTTATTGAGCAAGACTTTGGCTTTGCAAAACTATGAAATTACGCAGTCTCAAATAAATCCGATTGCTCTTTCGCACTTAAAAGCCCATGTTAATTCGATTTTAGCTTCGACAAACGACATTTCATTTATCTCTTTTAAAAACCAAGACGGAAAAATAATCTATTCGACAAAAGATATATTTGAAAAAAGGACAAAACCCTCTGACACAAAAACATCTTCTCAAATTTTGGATTCGAACGGAAAACTCGTGGGCACGGTTGAAATCGGGCTTCCGGTCGACAAAGTTAATAACGTCACAAAAACAATCAAAGGCGCAATTTTTGCAATATTCAGCTTCATTTGGCTCATTTTCACAGCCGTCATCTTAATCAACGCGCTTTTAATCAAAAGAGAACTGACACTTTTACATAACGGCGTCAAAGAAATTGAACAAGGGAAATTCGGCACCGTCTTAAACTATAACCAAGCCTCGGGCGAAGTTAAAGAGCTTTTTGACGCGTTTAACGATATGTCAAAGAAGCTTCATAACTATGAAGAACAAAATATCGACCAATTGACGCTTGAGAGAAACAAATTGGAAGCGGTGTTAATGAGCATAGCTAACGGGGTTGTCGTCTGCGATAACCATGACAAGGTTTCAATAATCAATTCAAGCGCCCAAAAAATCCTCAATGTCGCACAAAATCAAATCTTAAATACATCAATTCAAAAATACTGCGACTCGGCGGGGGAATTTTGTTTCAAAGAAAAAATCACAATATTTAAAAACACTCCGCTTGATGTAATTGAGAAAAAACCGCTTGAGTTCAACATTAACGTCGATAAAAGAGTCATAAAATCAATCATATCGCCAATGTATTCTAAAATGCACGACTATTTAGGCTATATTATTGTCTTAATCGATATTACAAAAGAAGCAGAGGTCGACAGATTAAAAGACGACTTCATTTCAAACGTTTCCCATGAATTAAGAACGCCGGTTACGATATTGAGCACTTACGCAGACACTTTATATAACCTCGGAAGCGAATTTAGCTATGAAGAACAAAAAGAATTCATCGGAACAATTAACCAAGAAGTCGTCAGATTAAATAAAATGGTTAATGATATTTTGGATTTTTCAAGGCTTCAATCCGGTCAAACTCTTGAAAAAGAAAAACAGGATATTACTCTCACGATTGATAAAATCGCCCAAAGCCACAAGGTTTTAGCCGATGAAAAAAATATCTCGATTACGGTTATAAAAGAAGAAAATCTTCCCAAAATCTCTTATAACGCTCAAAGTATCGAAAGAGCACTGAGCAACCTCATCACAAACGCGATAAAATATTCTAACGACAACACGAGAGTTAAAATCAGAGCGGAAATCGCGCGTGACCCCAATTATCTTGAAATAAGCGTCGAAGACCAAGGAATAGGGATAGCTCCCGAGTATCAAAAGACGATTTTTGAAAGATTTTATAGAATTGAAAATCAAGTCCACACCGTAAAAGGAACGGGCCTTGGGCTTCATTTGGTCAAGATTGCAATCGAAAAACACCACCAAGGCAAGGTTTTTGTTAAATCAAAATTAAACGAAGGTTCGACTTTTTCTATTTGGCTTCCGATAGATAAAAACGATGT
The DNA here is from genome assembly GCA_947624685.1 of Candidatus Gastranaerophilales bacterium. GTDB lineage: Bacteria > Cyanobacteriota > Vampirovibrionia > Gastranaerophilales > Gastranaerophilaceae > RUG14156. Next base: position 5,594 of record CANQLJ010000010.1, read on the forward strand.
CGGAGCAAAAAAACCGCAAGATTACAGCGTTTTAGACAGTTTTAATTATAAAACTCCGCAGCAATTGAATGAACAAAACCCTCAAAGCACATTAAATGAATTAAGCGAAGCCGGTCAATTAAATGAATATGGCGCGCAAGGCGGGCAGTTGCAAGAAAAAAATTATGAAGAATATAAAATTGAAAAAATAGAAGATTATTCTAAAAAAGCCAATTTTGATGCGCAATTTATCGGCCATAACAACGAAGAACTCCAAACGATTGAACAAAATAAAGAAATTGAAAATAATAAAGAAAATCTGTTTTTTGAAGAATTTAAAAAAGAAACGATTCCTTCTCAAAACCCGATTAATAAGGCAAATGACCTTGACAACAATCAACAAAAAAATGTTGAATTTGATAATGAAATTGGTAAAGAAATTGACAAGGAAAACGGGCAAGAAACCTTATTATCCCAAAAAACTCAACAAATCCAAGACGAACAGGGGGATTGGGAAATATCTTTTGAAGTGCGCGACAATTAAAAACATTTAGGGATTTTGGTTGGCATAAAGTCCAAAACTACAGCTCAATCAGAACATCTTGCGCGTAAACATCGTTTATAAGCTCGTTTGTGGAATCGATGATACAGAATGACACCGGTTTATCAAGGCAATTTAGGTCTTGTCTTGGGATTTTGAGCTCTATGACGTCTTTATAGACGACTTTGGAATCTTTTGATAACGTTTGGCACCAGAGATTATTTTGGATTGCGCGGTTGAAAAATAATCTTGAAATATAGTTTAAATTAAAGCAAAAACGCACTTCATAGCTGAAATGATTTTTCAAAATCGGATAGAAATTGTCGTTTTTGTTCACATATCGAATAGTGCTTTTATATTTTTCGTTATCGAGCGCAAAATAGATTGCGATTTGGTTTTGGATGTTTTCTCTTGAAATTTTTGTCGAATTTCGATTTAAAATGAACCTAAAATATAGGTTTTTATCGTCTTTTCCGAAATATATGTTTTTGATTAATGATGAAATATTGGCGCTAGGCCCGTCGGGGATGAAGATATAGCCCGCGTTTTTCCATTCTTTGTTTTTATCTTCAATATCGCAAGTTAAGCTTGGGGTGATGTTTTTTAGGGGATTTCGAAGATTTCTGTTTTGAATATCAACCAACGGATTAAAAAGATATTTCGGAACCTCCAAACCTATGATTTCATAGACGTTTATAAGGTGTGAACGAAACAGATAATCAAATATATCGTCGTTTTTAGACTCGTTGGGCTCTCCATACCACCAATACCAGTCGCTTCCTTGGGCAATCAAAATCTCTCTTTTTGCTTGGGAATAAATCTTTTCAAACTCTTGTTTTTGTTTATTGTTTTTGATTGTTTTTTGCTTTTTTTGGGCATATTTTTCAAGATCGTCGCTCACACTTTTTAAATACAGCCAGGCGAGGTTTTTTGTCTTTTCGCCTATCCAAAGGTCGAAATTGCGGTTAATCCAAGAGCCGCCTTTAATGTTTTCAATGATTTCAGGGGGATTGCTTTCGATATAATCAGATATTAAAACCGTTTCAAGCGTGTCATCATCGTTGATTAAGCCATACAAAGTATCCAGAAACTCCGCTCCGTCGTTTTGATATGTCTCCCAACAATTTTCCCCATCCAGCGCAATTGTCACAATGTGGCTTTTTCGAGGAGAATTTTGGATTTTTGATTGAATGATTTTGATTTTTTCATACAGGTCATTTGCCGCGATTTTAGAGTCATAGTTGCCATAGCCGAAATTAATCAAATTTGAGAAAAATGAATCCGCAAAAAGAATATTAATTGGGTTTTTAGACTTTTTAAGATAGTTTATCGTGAGATTATAAGGGTTTTCTAAATTGCCCTCAAAGTCTCTCATAAACTCTTTTTTGATTGATTTAGATAATATTCCTTCATCCAATATCGTCCATTTAAAGCCGAATTTGCCCAATATATCTGCCGTTGCGTTACATACGCAAAGTTCGCTCAGCCACATACCCCTTGGCTGCGTTTCAAAAATTTTTCTGTATTTTTCTTTGGCAAATTCGATTTGGAGCTTTGCGTCATTTTTAAAAGAAGTTTTTTGGGGTAAATTTTCAAAATTCTTTATCTCTTTTCCTTGAAAACTCAGCAATAAAGGCATCACCGGGTGATAATAGGGACTTGTTGAAACTTCAATTTTTCCTCTTTTTTGATAATTTTTATATTCGACCAAAATCCTTTTTATTATATCAAGCTGGATTTCATAGATTTTTTTTCTGTCCTCAAGGCTATAGCCCTTTTGCTTTTCATAAAGATTTTTTAATATCGGATAGTCCTTAACAAAAAATTCATCAATCCACAAAAGAGTGTAATTTGCCATAATATCGAAGTATTGAGTGTCGCTAAATATATCAACATCGAGGTTTTTGGCGTTTGCTCTTTTGTTAAAAAGTTCGGTAAAATACGGGCTTTTTAAAACCATATTTTTATAATTGAGGTCAAAATAGTTGTTTAAAATAAAGATTTTATCTTCTTTTTCAAGTTTATCTTTCAACAAAAGCTTTAAATGCAGGTCTTTTGCGCCATCAAGATATTTTTCAAGCGCATTTAATAAAACGGGCGAAAAATTAAAGTTCAATTTGATGTTATCAAATTTTTCTATCCTCAATAACATATCCAGATAATCTTTTGAGGCATGGAGCCTTGAATAGGGCAAAAGAAAATCGTCCGTATAATTTCTTTGATAATTTGGCTGATGAAAGTGCCAAACAAAAGCTATGTTTAATTTTTTCATGACCGTAATTTAATTATAGCTTTATTTTCAATTATTCGCAAATTATTTTTACTAAAAATTTTTTTTCGGGTAAAATGATTTTAATAATCAAATAAATTTTATGGGAGGAGTATTAAATGGAACTCGATATAATAAGAAAAACAGACCCCGAGGTCGCGAAATATATTGAAGATGAGCTCAATCGCCAAAGAAACACGATTGAACTTATTGCATCGGAAAATTTCACATCCCAAGCCGTCATGGCAGCAGCGGGAAGCGTTTTGACAAATAAATATGCCGAAGGAAAGCCCTATAAAAGATTTTATAACGGTTGTGAAAATATTGATAAAATTGAACAATTGGCAGTTGATAGATGCTGTGAGCTTTTTGGATGTGACCATGCTAATGTTCAGCCGCACTCGGGCGCACAAGCTAATATGGCAGTGTTTTTATACGCTCTTAACATCGGCGACACCGTTATGGGGATGGATTTATCAAACGGCGGACACCTCACCCACGGCTCTCCCGTTAATTTTTCGGGGATTAACTACAATATAATTTCCTATGGAGTTGATGAACAGGGTGTCATTAATTATGATGACGTTGAAAAAAAAGCTCTTGAACATAAGCCAAAATTAATCATAGCGGGCGCAAGCAACTATTCTCGAATCATTGATTTTGAAAGATTCTCACAAATTGCAAAAAAAGTCGGAGCTTATCTAATGGTTGATATTGCCCATATTGCAGCGCTTGTTGCAACAGGCGTCCACCCAAGCCCCGTACCTTATGCCGATTTTGTTACAACAACAACCCATAAAACCCTAAGAGGCCCAAGAGGCGGGATTATCATGTGTAAAAAAGAGCATGCAGCGGGAATTGACAAAGCCGTGTTCCCGGGACTTCAAGGAGGGCCACTGGAACATATAATAGCAGCCAAAGCCGTAGCATTAAAAGAAGCGCAAAGCGAAGAATTTAAGCAGTATGCGCGCCAAGTCGTTGAAAATTCAAAATGTTTAGCCCAAGAATTAATTAAACAGGGAATTGATATTGTCGGAGGAAAATCCGAAAATCACGTCATGACAATAGATTTAAGAAGATTAAATAAAACGGGTAAAGACGTTTCAAACCTGCTTGAACAAGTAGGAATTACGGCAAATAAAAACACCGTTCCAAATGACCCGCAATCGCCTTTTGTGACTTCGGGAGTCAGAATCGGAACGGCAGCCACAACCACCAGAGGTATGAAAACACCTCAAATGGTAAAAATAGCAAAAATAATCGCTGACGCTATTTTAGGCAAAGACACAATTGAAAACCTCAAAGCTCAAAGCTTAGAACTATGCAGGGAATTTCCTTTATATGAGACTATGGAATTAATTGAAAGATAAAAAAATAAAAGGCAAAAACAATGATTAAACTATCTCAAGCCCACGTATTAGGAACAATTATCGCTTTTTTATTGGGAATATTTATTGTTCCTCTTGTGATATATTATTCGCAAAAGAACCATCTTATCGACGTTCCAAACGAAAGAAAAATCCACCACGGCCAAATATCGCGCCTTGGCGGGGTCGCTATCTGGCTTAGCGTAATAATCACCTTTCTTCTTTTGGTTTTATTAAGCTATTATCCGAAAGGTCAGGGCCTTAGCGCCATTATCACGGGCGGTTTTTTAATGTTTTTAATGGGTTTAATTGATGATATTTATGGTTTAAACGCCAAATTTAAACTTTTTATACAAATTGCAATCGCAGTAATCGTGATGCTTTTGGGCGTTCGAATAGAGACATTATACAATCCTTTCGGCCAAAATATTGAGCTTGGGCTTATGTCATACCCGATAACTCTGCTTTGGATTGTAGGTATCACAAACGCGATTAATTTTATCGACGGAATCGACGGGCTCGCAGGTTCTATCGTGAGCATAAGTTCACTATCAATTGGTTTAGTATCATTGGCGCTTAATCCGACGCAACCCATAACGGCATTAATTGCGTTTATTTTAATGGGAGCGATGTGCGCGTTTTTAACGTTCAATTATAACCCCGCAAAAATCTTTATGGGAGACTCAGGTGCCCTCTCGGCAGGGTTTTTGCTTGCGACATTATCCATAACGGGCGTTGTAAAACAGAGCCAAGGCATAAGCATGTATCTTCCGATATTGATTTTGGCGTTACCCTTGATGGACATTGCTTTTTCATCCTTAAGAAGAATAATGAACGGCTCAAGCCCTTTTGTGGCGGACGCTGAACACATTCACCATAAATTGCTCCATGCGGGCTATTCTCAAGACAGGCTTGTTCTTTTGCTTGCGAGCTTTTCGATGATTTGCGCTTTGTTATCAATTTTTGTTGTGACAACTAAAAGCAAATTTATAATCATCCCTCTAAGCCTAATTGGCGTGCTTTTGGTATTAAATATCGTCTCAAAATTAATTAAAAAGAAAGAAGATTAAACTTTTTTATAATGCAAATGAACTTTTTGTGCTTTAATATCGTTAATAATAATATCGTTAATATAATTCGTGAGGTTAAAAAATTATGAAAAAAATAATATGTTGCTTAGTTTTTGTATCATTATTAATGTTTTCATTTCTTTTAAACGGCCAAAGCGCCCTGGCAGACGACAAGTCGGACGTCTTAGCAATATTTAACAATTACGTTAATGACGCAAATAACTATAGCACAAGTTTACCCAACTATTACACCAAAAACGCAAAAATTATCCGCGTGGTAAACAAAAAACAAGGCGGACAACAATCCGTCATAATCCCTTTTGACAGATACTTAAAGGAATTGAGCGGACACTCCAAAATGGCAAAAATGGTAAATTACAAAAATAATTATACGAACAGAAAAATCACACCCTTAGGTGCCGACTATAAAATAAGCGCCACAAGAATCCCGAGAAACGATAAAACTGGCCTTCCCTGCCACTTTGTGTTTACAAAAAGCGGCAATACCTGGAAAATCAAAGAAGAAAGCATGACAACAAACGTCCAAACGTTTCTAAACGCAAAATAGCTTTATTATAGCGGCTTTGTTGCCCTCATGGTATCTAATATCAAGGTTCTTGCGTCTTCAATTTCTTTTGTAGTCGGAATAGGCGTATCTTTGAGGTGATATTCTTTATTTAATGCTTCATATTTTTTTATCGCCATATTGTGATAAGGCAATAAATCGAGCGCTTCAATATTATCTAAAGTCGACAAAAATTCCCCGAGGCGGACTAATTGACTTTTATTTAAAGTGATTCCCGGAACCAAAACGTGTCTAATCCAAACAGGGACATTGTTTTTGGAAAGATAGCGCGCAAAATCAAGGACATTTTCGTTTTTTTGGCCGGTTAATTTGTGGTGAATTTCGCTATCTATATGTTTAATGTCGAGCAAAACCAAATTTGTGTATTTAATCAGTTCGTCGATTTTTTTTGTATCGTTTTTATTAAACAAAATCCCTGACGTATCAAGCGCAGTGTGGATGTTTTTTTCTTTACATTTCTTAAATAATTGAACCAAAAAATCAATCTGCAAAAGCGGTTCGCCCCCGGTCACGGTCAATCCGCCACTTCTTAGAAATTCTTTTACTTTATCGAATTTATTTAAAATCCCATCGACGCTCATTTTTTTCTTAATCGTGTTGTCCCAAGTGTCGGGATTATGGCAGTAAAGACATCTTAAGGGACAGCCTTGGAAAAAGACGACAAAGCGCACACCGGGCCCGTCCACTGTCCCCATTGTCTCGATAGAATGAATATTAGCGTAATCTTGAGTCATTAAATTAACCTATATAATTTTAATTATATACCAAAAATATTTTTTTGTAAACTTTTGTAAAATTTATTGAAAAAACCCTAAAGTTTCCTTAAATACTACCCGTAAAGACTAATATAAGGTGACAATGGAGGCTATGAACGAATATGGGTTTAGCAGCAAGTCAAGCAAGATTCCTGGGTTTAACAGCCAGAAAAAGTAATGTTGAATATCAAGGACAACAAGTCAATCAACAAAGAACCGGTTTGGCTAATGAAAGCGCGAATTTGTACAATCAAATGATGAATTTGACAGTGCCGACGCCTCCTGCCACAAGCGATTATTACACAACGACTTACACTCTTGAAAATTCCGGTGACGGGGCTGACATTGGCGATTACAAAATGACCGCTATGCAAAAGACCTATGACCCAGAAAATCCTGGACAATACCTTGTCACATTGAGCTATGAACAAGGTGTGGTCGATGTTACAAACAATCAATATAAATTAACAAAATCGACAAAAACGGAAGGTGAAGAAGGAAAAAGCTCGTATAGTTTCCGTTTGAGCGAATTGAACAGCTCAAATAACGTCACATTGAATTATATCGAAGACCAAACAGACGCATACACAGGAAACAACGGCTCTTTAAATATTAACAGAAATCAAATTTATGAAATTAACCCCGACAAAGAATTAGACGGGTTTGAAAAATGCCAGGAAGACAACAAAGGCATCGAATTGAAGTATTTCTATCAAGGAAATGACGGAAAAAATCATTTTCTTTCGCAAGATCAGCTTGATGCGATGAAAAATGATACAAAAGACGATGTTTTTGCTTTCAGCACGACTTATCAATATACAAAAGACGTCTCGACCCAAGTCAAAGCATATTTAGAGCAATCCGATTCCGGAAGATACAGCACAATTCAAATTGAAGACGGCGAAGAATATCCTGCGGAATTGAAAGGCAAGACTTTTTCTTTGAATATGTCGGAAGTCAAAGACGATAAAGCCTATGAAGAAGCATTAAACGACTATCAATATAATAAAGAACTCTATGAAAAGACAATTTCAGACTTAAATGCGCAAACGGAAGTTCTTCAAAAAGAAGACCAACAGCTTGAATTAAGGCTGAAACAGTTGGATACCGAACAAAACGCGATTACAACCGAAATGGAATCCGTCACGAAAGTTCTTCAAGACAACGTCGAAAAAACATTTAACGTATTTGGCTAAAAATTAAATAACTAAATAGTTTTGTAATATTGTTTTTTTATAATATAATCATATTATGGAACAAACTAGTGAAAAATCCGCTCAACAAAGCTATTTACCGTTATTTAGAAAATATCGTCCGCAATCCTTTGCCGATATTGTGGGTCAAGAAAGCCTTGTCAAGGCGTTATCTAACGCGATTGAATTAAACAGAATTGCAAATGCATATCTTTTTTGCGGGCCGAGAGGAACGGGAAAGACTTCGAGCGCGAGAATTTTTGCCAAGTCGCTCAACTGTGAGCACGGGCCGACACTTACTCCATGCCAGAAATGCGCAAGCTGTGTCGATATTACAAACGCCACAGGGCTTGATGTAATTGAAATTGACGCCGCATCAAACAGAGGTATCCAAGACGCAAAAGATTTAATCGCAAAAGTGCAATATGCGCCCATCAACGGAAAATATAAAATTTTCATTATCGACGAAGTCCACATGCTCTCAAACGACGCTTTTAACGCACTTTTAAAGACTTTTGAAGAACCACCCAAAAACGTCATATTTATCCTCGCCACAACCGAACCCCACAAGGTCTTGGAAACAATCATTTCAAGATGCCAAAGGTTCGATTTAAGAAGAATTACAACCGATGATATAATTAAAAGATTAAGAGAAATTTCAGACCTTGAAAACATCAAAATCACCGATGACGCTCTTTTTACAATCGCAAAAAATGTCTCGGGAGGCTTGAGAGACTCTCTTGCCCTGTTGGATCAGGTGAGCATTTTAGGCGTCAAAGATGAAATTGACAAAGATTTAATTGAAGAATTATTGGGAAAAATTAATTTTGATGTTTTATTAAATCTTCTAAAAAATATTTATGAGCAAAAGCTCGATTTGGCGCTCTTTAGCATCAATGAAATATATTCGAAAGGAAACGAGCCGAGGAATCTGGCCGAAAACTTTATCGAATTTTTAAGAAATGTCATTTTAATTTTAAATTCCAAAAACCCTTCCGATATTACAAAATTCACAAGCCTTGTGGATGTTGACATTGAAAAAATTCTCTCGTGCCATTTTGACGGCGAAAAAATAATCAAAATTTTAAATACTATTATCGAATATTATAAAGAAATTAAAATTTCAACCAACCCATATATGTGGATGGAGCTTGCGGCAATTGCAGCTTCGAGGTTAGACTTAAAAGAATCCAAAGGTAATATTATTCAAACTCTCCCTCCTTCAAGTGTTTCAAATATTGCCCAAATCCAACCTCAACCCAAAATCCAGCCTCAACCGCAACCGCAAAACCAACCGCAACCAACAAAGCCACAGGTGCAGCAAACTCAAAATCAAACCCAAAACCAACCGCAACCTCAATCTCAAGCTCAACCCATCCAAACTCAGCAACCCCAAGCGCAAAACATTGAAACAAGCGGAAATGAAGCTCAAATTTGGTCAACTATATTATCAAAAATCCCTTCGCTACCTATAAAAGCTTTCTATAGCGGAGTTGGAAAACTTGTAAAAATTGAAAATAACAAAATTACTCTCGGGTTTTTATTTGAAAACGCGCTTATTCAGGCAAAATCAAATACAAAATTGCCCCATCTGAATGACGCAATCAAATCTTGCTACCCTAATTTAGAAGTTGAATTAATAAAAATCGATTCTTCGACAAAAACAATTGAAATTAAAAAACCTTCCGCCTCCCAAAACACTTCCCCAAGCGCTACTGCTCAACATGTAACTCAAAATACAACCCAAAACCCAATTCAAACCCAAAGTGTAAATTCAAATAGTGATATAGACGCTCCGGATGGAGAGAGTCAAATAATTGAGGGTAACGAGAGTGGCGAAAGTAACGAGAGTGGCGAAAGTAAGCAAAAACAAAAAGTCGAAAAAAAGCACTATAGCCCCCAGGTTCAAGATATGATTGAACAATTCAACGGCAAAATAATTGATGAAGAATAATTTCAGCTTCCGCACGAGCTCCTAATTTTGGTGAGCTCCTAATTTCGAAAACCCTTAATTTCGAAAATCCCTAATTTGCGCGGGATAAAAAACCTTATCTATCTAAAATCCGGTTCAAAACTCTTTCGACTTCTTTTTTGAGCTCCTCAAGGGTGCCGTTATTTTCAATCACAAAATCGGCCTTATCGGAGTCATCTTGAAGGTTTAATCTCTTTTGAGCCTCTTGTTTAGTTAAATGATTTCGATTCATCAATCTTTCCAATCGAATCGAAGGCTTTGCGTCAATATAAATCGTCTTGTCAAATAACCTGTCGAAACCTGACTTAAACAAAAGTGCGCCCGAGACGAAAATCGCCTGTTCGTTTTTAAATCTTTCAAAAAGAGATGTGATATATTCTTCAATCTTTGGAAAAATTATGTTTTCAAGAGTTTTTCTTTTTTTCTTGTCGTCAAAGACAATGTGCGCAAGCTCTTTTTTATTTATGGTCTTAAATTCTTTTAAAATCTCATTTCTGATTTGTTTATCAAATTCAAAAATTCCGTTTGTCACTTTATCAAGGTCGAAAACAAGAAACCCAAAAGCCTCCAGGATGTTTTGGACTTCGTTTTTACCCGATGCAATTTTACCTGTCAAACCTACTTTAATCATATCTTTATTTTAACTCAAAACTATAGTATAATTCAATTAAAATTATACAAATGTAGGAGGAGAAAATGTCAAGTAATCCATTAATAAAACAAGAAGTCTATGAAAACGTCATTCAAAGCGACAGACCCATGAGCGTTTCGGGGACAATTAATAAAACTCTTATTTTGACTTTGGTTATGTCAGTTTGCGCTTATTTAACCTGGCAGCTTTGTGCCTATGGCTATAGCGACAAAGCTCTTTTATTAACAGGCGTCGGCGCAATCAGTGCTTTCATTTGCGCTTTAATTGCAGCTTTCAGACCACAAAATTCGCCTATTTTGGCTCCTTTTTATGCGCTTTGTGAAGGTTTAGCACTCGGTGCAATAAGCTTTGCCTACGCATCATTATACGACGGAATCGTCATAAATGCTCTTTGTATCACAATTATCACGCTTTTTTCGATGCTTCTTTTATATAAATCAAGGGTAATTGCTGCGACAGAAAGGTTTAAAAGGGTTGTTTTTACGGCAACTCTTGCAATTGGTATATTTTATTTAATTGATTTCGTCTGCTGGCTTAAAGGTACTCCTTTAAATATCTTTAACGGAAGTATAACGGGAATTGTCCTAAATTTTGTTATTTGCATATTTGCAGCACTTAATTTCATTAGAGATTTCGATTTTATTGAACGAGGTTCAAATTCTTTTGCACCTTCATACTTTGAATGGTACGGAGGCATGATGCTTTTAGTCACCGTCGTATGGCTTTATCTTGAAATATTAAGATTATTGGCGCAATTGAGCAAAAGAGATTAAAAAAATATATAACTTTAACAGCTTGAAATAAAATCAAGCTGTTAATTTTTTGGTGTTAAATTTATGAATTATAAAAAAATAGCTGTCAAAGAAAAAATTAAAAACATAGCTCATCTGACAAATGATTCTTTTTTAAACGAGCTTTTGGCCCAAAGAGGAATTAACGACGAAATTAGCGCAAAACAATTTCTCAATCCTTCAAAAGATGATTTTATAGACCCTTTTGCCTTTAGCGATATGCAAAAAGCAAAAGATAGGATTTTAGATGCCATTAAAAACCAAGAAACTATCCTTGTTTGGGGCGATTTTGATTGTGACGGCGTCACATCGACTTCGATTCTTTATAAAACACTATCATTTTTAGGCGCAAATGTAATTACATTCATCCCCGATAGGCTTCTCCATGGCCATGGGCTAAATAGTAAAGAGCTCATCAAATTCATCTCAAAAGACAAAATAAAGCTTGTGATAACCGTGGATTGCGCTATATCGGACATTTCTCAAGTTAATCTTTTAAGAAGTTTAAAAATTGACACAATCATAACCGACCACCACACGACCGATTGCGAACTTCCAAACGCCTATGCAATAATTAACCCCCAAGTTAAAGGCGCAATTAAAGACAACGTAAGCGCAAATGATATTGAATCTCTTTGCTATAACTCAGGCTCCGCCGTTGCTTTTAAATTAGCTCTTGCGCTGTTAAATTCCAATGACAATAAAGAAAAAGAAGATTTGATTACGGAGCTTCAGCTAATCGCTTCAGTTGGGATTGTTGCCGATGTCGTGCCGCTTTTGGGCGAAAATCGCGCGATGGTAAAATACGCTCTTGATAATCTCAATTCAAAAAAAGAAAATCTCCACTACGGAATATACTCTCTTTTGAATAAAAATTGCCCGAACAAAGATTTCACAAGCTATGATATAGCTTTCATTCTGGCCCCAAGGATTAATGCGGTCGGAAGGTTAAATAATGCAAAATTATCTTTTGAATTTTTAACAACAAAAGATAAAATCAAACAGGAAATGATTATCGAGCAATTGGATAATTATAATAAAATCCGCCAAAGCAAATGCGCTCAAACCTATGATGAAATTATAGATTACTTAAACAACCACAAAGAAGAAAACGACAATCCCGCAATAATTCTGATGAATAAAGATTGGCATATAGGTATAATAGGTATTGTCGCCTCAAAAATCGTCGAAAACTTCCATAAGCCTTGTTTTTTAATGACAATAGATGAAAATAACAGCGCAAGATGTTCAATTCGAAGCAACGAAACAATTAACGTTTATCAAGTCTTAAAAGAAAATGAGAAGCTTTTTTCGGGCTTTGGCGGGCACAAGCTTGCGGGAGGTTGTTCGTTTAATTTAGATGAAATATCTTTTGAAACGGTCAAAAAAAGCCTTCTTGACACTGTTAGAGAATCTTATGACGCCGAAAAAGAAGATAAGACCCTATGGGCGGATGTTGAAGTCGATGAAAATGCGCTTGAATTAAATATATTAGAGACGATAGAAAAACTCGAACCCTTCGGACAAAATAATCCGATGCCTCTGTTTATGATGTCAAATGTACATTTAGACGAATTTAGCTTCATCGGAAAAGAAAAAAACCATCTGAGAATGTTTTTTTCAAAAAACGACAGGAAATTTCAGTGCGTAAGCTGGAATGAAAAAGATTTTAAAATCCCCCTGAATTCCGTTTGTGACATAGCGTTTTACCCGAGGTTGAATGATTTTAACGGAGAAAAAAACATCCAGCTTGAAATAAACGATGTATATTGTGAAAACATTGAAAAACAGATTAATTCAAGCTACAAGATATTTGACCACAGAAGAAAAACGGGAATCTTAGATTCCATAAGCCAATATCTTGAAAAATGTGCAAATAATATTGGTATCTGGGCAAAAAGCCCCAAAACAAAACAGGAGCTTTCAAACTATAAAATAATTAAAGATAATTTTATCGAAGATTATTCAAACGAAACAAAAAAAGGGATAATGTTTTTCGACTATCCTTCAAGCGACGAGGAGCTTTACGAGATATTATCAAACATCAAACCCACAAAAATTCATTTCATGAATTATGAAATTGACGAAAATTTGGAAAATTATGTTAAGCAAATTTTCGGAATGGTGAAATATTGTTCAAATAAACTACAAGGCATAATCGACATATCTAAAATGGCGCATGCCGTGGGGCTGAATGAGACTTGTGTTCATCTTTCGCTTGAAATTATGGAAAACCTTAATTCGATTGAAATTTTAAACAAAGAAAAATTAAACTATCTAAAACCCTTTCAATATCAGGATTTTAGGAATGATTCTTTGTTTGAACTGTTAAATGAAGAATTTGAAAATGTAATTAACTATAAAAAGAACCTTCTAAACTGCGATATAGCTGAGCTTGAGAAAATTGTTGCGAATATAATAAGCTGAGAATGTAAAAAATTGTAATAATTCGCATCTATGGTATTTATATGATATAACTATTATTGGAGGAATAATGGCACAAAATCCGCCCAATAACGAATCAGAAAAGCAAAACGCAACAAAACCGAGCGTTTCAGGCGACATTTCAAAAGTTGCAAAAGTGCAGGTGACTTTGTGCGCAGAGCTTGGCCGCGCCAAGATGCCTCTTAAAGATATTATTGAATATGACACAGGTTCAATAATCACGCTTGACAAAACGACATCATCAACAGTCGATATTTTTGTGGACGACATCTTGATTGCAAAAGGCAAAATCGTTGCGATAGAAGATTCTTACGGCATAAAAATAGTTGAAATTATCGAAAACAAAGCAATAGAAAATAACGCATAAAAAAATGATGAAATTAAGCAGGTATTCAAAAAATCTGGAAAACCAAGGAATTACACAAGAACAACAGGAAAAACTTTTGTCATCAAAGGTTCTTGTAATGGGCGCCGGGGGCCTGGGGTCGGGCGTCATTATGAACCTTGCTGCGATGGGCGTGGGGCAGATTAAAGTGGTCGATTCCGATGTCGTCGAAGTCGATAATTTTAACCGCCAATTTATCCATAAAGAAAAAAACCTAAACAGAGCGAAAGTAATCTCGGCCAAGGAATGGATTCAAGAATTTAATTCCGACATAAAAGTCGAAATCGATAAGGTAAGAATTAATGACCTTAACTATTATAACGTCATTCAAGGCTACGACATAATCGTAGACTGCTTTGACGGCTATGAAGCAAAATACATGTTAAATGAAATTGCGCTAAGGCACAAAATCCCCCTTGTCCATGGCGGAATCTTGGGCACAAAAGGCCAGGTCACAACGATTGTTCCCGACAAAACTGGCTGCTTAAATTGCATCGTTGCAAAGCCAAAATCATTCTCTAAAACCCAAATTGCAACCTTCAGCCCAATTGTAAACACAATTTCCGCCCTTCAAGCAAACGAAGTATTTAAAATGGTAACGGGTTTTGGCGAAGCATTATTAAACAAAGTCTTGATTTTTGATGGGCTAAAAGGCCAATTTGACACAATAAACTATTCAAAAAGCGCGCTGTGCGAGTATTGTAACGGAAGCTTTTTTGATGATATAAATATCGACCAAAGCCAAAATCTGACTTTAGACACAGGTTCAAACCCTATTCCAAGCCCCAACCTCAATTCCAACCCCAATTCCAATCTTAACGCAAACTCAAATTTAAACCCCCAAATCGGCGAACAATTAAAATTAGGCGATACCAAAATAATCTAAAATTATTTTCTCGATATAACTGCAGGCTTTCCCGTCGCCATAAGGATTTGCGCTTTTTGACATTTTGTCATATTCTTCTTTATTGTCTAAAAGCAGGCTCACGTTTTGAATAATCTTGTCTTTGTGCGCTCCGACCAATTTAACCGTTCCAAATTCAATCGCCTCGGGCCTTTCGGTCTCGTCTCTCAATACCAAAACAGGAACACCCAAAGAGGGCGCTTCTTCTTGAACACCGCCGGAGTCCGTTAAAATTATGTGCGATTTTTTCATCAATGCGCAAAATGGCGCGTAATCCAACGGCTCAATTAATTTAACCCTTTCGATGCCCTTAAGCATTGGTAGAACCGTATTTTGGACATTAGGGTTCGGATGAACCGGATAAACTATTTCAATGTCATTATATTTTTTAACAAGCTCAACTGCTGCACTGCAGATGTTTTTCAAAGGTTCGCCAAAGTTTTCGCGCCTGTGCGAAGTTAAAAGAATCGTTTTTAAATCGGGATTCAGATTCAAAAAATCGATGTTTGCTTTGTCTTTGTTGTTTTTTAGGGTGTAAAAAAGCGCATCAATTACGGTGTTTCCGGTTTTATGGATGCCCGTTTTGATACCTGAAACATTAAGGTTTTCTACCGCCTTATCCGTCGGACAAAACATCAAATCGCTTACGCTATCGACAATTACTCTGTTGATTTCCTCGGGGAAGGGATAGTTTTTGTCAAATGTTCTTAATCCCGCTTCGACATGGGCAATTTTTATTCTTGAATAAAAGGCGCTAAGTGCGCTCATAGAAGCGCTTGTCGTGTCACCATGGACTAAGATTAAGTCGGGGCGCTCTTTTTCAAAGACTTCTTTTGTTTTAAGAAGTATTTCGCTTGATAAATTCCACAAATTTTGATTTGGCTTCATCAAATCAAGGTCATATTTTGGTGTGACATCAAAAAGCTCAAGCACGGAATCGAGCATATTTCGATGTTGCGCCGTGACAAGCGTAACAACGTCAAATTTCGGGTTTTGCTCCAATCTTTTAACCAAAGGGCACATCTTTATTGCTTCGGGGCGCGTGCCAAAAACAAGAGCTATTTTAATCTTTTTATCCATAAGATAATTTTATATTATCCATTTTTTTATTCAAGCCTTATAAATAAAAATGTGGTAGAATTGTTCTATAAAAATTATTACATTGAGGGAAGAATTAGTAAATTATGGAAAAATTTTTAAACAGATGGTTTGAGAAGGGTTTAATCTCAAAAGAGCAATATCTTGATTTATTGAACGATTTGAAAAGCGAAAAAACAAAATCCGCAAAATTAAAATCCCAAATCGCACTATATCTAATCGGCGCGGTATTAGTGGGTTTGGGAGTGTTTTTGTTTATAAGCGCAAACGATTGGATTTTGGAATTATTAAACAAATTGTATTTTATCAAAATCTTCATTGTTCTTCTTTTGTCGATTTTGAGCTTATATTTTGGCAACAAATTGCAAAATCAATCAAACTACCCAAAACTCGGCTCCTCTTTGATATTTCTCTCGACATTATTAACAGGAGGAACAATCGCCCTTGTGGGTCAAGCGTATAATTTCAAAGCAAACAGTTCTTGGCTGTATTATCTATGGTTTTTGAGCGTCTATCCTTTGGCATTTTTATTTAGAAGTCAGGCGATTAATATTTTATCTATAGTGATATTTATCATCGCAACATCACTCTTTTATGAGCGCTGGAGCGGCAAATATTATGATATATTTATAACCTTAGGAGGACTATTATATACAATGGGCGGCATCAAAAAAATCCGCACAAATTATGAAAATTTTGCATTGGTTTATAAATCTCTCGGGCTTCTTTCGATATTTATTTTCTTTTTCGTATTGACGTTTACCGGCGGATATTTAACTGATTGGACTAATTGGTATGAACGTTGCGCAAAGTTTTATAATGATGGGTTTTACTTTGAAACTGCTTGCTTCGATGTTATTGTGCCTTGCGTTCTAATAGGCATATTAAATATTATAAATTACATACGAAATAAAGAAAAAAGCGGATTAGCAAAAACAGAATTCATTTTTCTTTTGTCATCATTTGCTTATGCAATATTGAGCTACTCATTTCCTTTTTGGTGGGGCTATGTCGCACATTTATTTATAATTGCGATGATTTATCTTGAATATCACTATGGAATCAAACTTGAAAAAGATAATTTTGTTCGAATCGCAAGAGTGATGCTTTGGTTTTATATTGCTTATTTATATATAAGATTTGGAGTAGATTACCATTTAGGTGCGCTATATTTCACCTTGGGCGGTGTTATATTAATCAGCCTCGGAATTTATAAGGAAAGAAATAAAAAACCTTTAAAAGAAACAAAAGAATCTTCTCAAAAAATTGAAGGATAAATGTAAAGGAACAAAAAATGAAAGATAAAAAAATATTTTATATAATTTTGGCTTGGATAATTATACTTTTGCCTATAATTATCTATAACGAAATGCCAAAGCTTTTTGGTCAAGAGGTTTTATTAAAAGTTGCACCTTATGACCCGAGAGATTTAATGAGAGGAGATTATGTTGAATTGACTTTCGAAGAAATTTCAGATGATAGTAAAATATACAATGAAATAATTTATTCCGTTATAAAAACGGACGAAAATAATGTCGCACATTTAGTCAAAATGACGGATAAAAAACCAAAAGGATGTTTATTTATCAAAGGGGAAAAAGAATATAAAAGCGCTTCAAGGGTCACTTACGGCATTGAACACTATTTTGCAAGCAAAAAAGAAATCAAAAAAATCGAAAGAGGACA
The DNA here is from genome assembly GCA_947624685.1 of Candidatus Gastranaerophilales bacterium. Lineage (GTDB taxonomy): Bacteria > Cyanobacteriota > Vampirovibrionia > Gastranaerophilales > Gastranaerophilaceae > RUG14156. Next base: position 23,287 of record CANQLJ010000010.1, read on the forward strand.
CGGCAGCCTCTACGCAAAAGTCAAAATCGACAAAACAGGCAGAGCAAGACTGGTTGGCGTGGAGACAAAAAACTAGCGAGCGCACACGAGACGAGCGAGCGGATTTTGGCCAGGGCGTAACGAAGTGAGCCCGTCTCTGTGAGCAGCTTTTTGAAGCGGAGTTTTACAAAGTAAAACGAAGCGAAATACTAAAGCTGCGAACCGCCAATAATCCAAGACGGCTTAGAGCATTGGATGCGCTTGCCGAGCGAAGTTTTCCGCATAAGGATGTGGAGCCCGTGACGGCAAAGTAAGAGCCTTGGCGGACAGGGCGTAATCTGTGCCGTGCGCGAGTTCCCGGAAGGGATGATGTTGAATTTAGTGTACGTCCTAGTAACCCACATGGTGCGAGCCCTCTTTCTTAACTTTTTCGTCCGCATTTTTCCCGCCTGTGCAATCGAAGATTGCTACGGCGGCTATCAATAGCTCCAACTTCGCTTCCTCTACGCAAGCTCGTTTGGGAGCCCTGGCTTACGCTTTTTTCTTTGATGGGCGCCAATATAATCCAAAAAGGCAAAGAAAAGAAAGCGGGCAAATTGATGAAATCAATTTTTTAAAAAACTTTTTGGCTTTTTTTTAAAGAAAGAAAAGTGAACAAATCGAAGAGAAAAGATTACATACTAAACAGATTGCGGGTCGGGGCCCGCAATGACGGGATGTATTACCCGCAATGACGGGTGGATTTTTATAAATTATTACACATGGCATGGTCTGGCCCTGAAATACCTTCGGCTTCGCCTAAAAATACTGGCTACAAGGCTCGTCCCTCGCCTGTTCGCTTTGTAAAGCTCAGAATGACAGTTTACTTTTTTATAAAATACTACCATTAGTCAGATTCTGAAACGAGTTCAGCATGACGCTTTCATGCCAAATTCTTGTTGGTTCAAGGTGGTGTATTGTGCTGAATTCTTGTAGGCTCAGTTTGGAAAGATACTTTTTATACAAGATTAGTTGTCATTATACTATCCCCAAATGATTATCCTATCCCAAAATGTTTCACCACGGATAAAACCTCAAATCAACGAATGATGTTATAATCAAAAGAAAATTCTATCGGTACGGAATTTCCTTTATATTCTTTGGGCAAGGGTTTAAATGGTGCAGTTGCCTTTAAAGCCTCGATTACGGCCTCATTTGCCTTTTTGTTTTTTGATGGCTTTTTAAATTCATAATCGAGCAAATTCCCTTTTTTATCGATTTTGAAAATGACTATAATTCTGTTTGAGCGAAAAGCTCTTGGCGGATGCCAGTTTGCTTTGATACTTTTTTCAACTTCGGCCATATAAGTCTTCCAATATGGGGTAGTGGAATTATTTATATATTTGGATTTTAGTTCATTAATGTTTTCAACTTCCGACGAATCTTTTATTTGCATAATTTCAGATTTCATCTCGCATGCCGCTTTGTGCACCAAATGGGCCGGGAGCGTCTTATCCAAGGGTTCAAAATCTCTCGAATTGTTGTAATTATAAAATGTTTTATCGTTTGTCCTATTATAGTCCCTGCAAGCTAAAAGAGCTGATTTATTATTGCTGCAGTTCGATTCTAACCAGCAAATTGAGTTTAGTTTGTTTTGATTGCGAATTAACCTTATTCTGTAAAAAACGTACCCGTCTTTGACATTGACTGAAGATGTGTCTAAAAACAGGTCTACAGAATAATCTTTTTTCGCATTGAGATTTTTCCAAGTCCCTTCAGCACCTGCCGTTTGAACAGCCAAAAAAGCCATGACAAATATAACAATTACGAAATATAAGATTTTTTTGTTCATTGATAAATTATAACACACAAATAAAAATGATTGCCAAACGCCATCGTAGTGTTCCAACTCGCTTGCAGCTGGCTTGCTTGAAAATCTCGACTAGTGTCGGATTTTCTACGCAATCTGCGCATACTTTATTCGTACGTTTCGCTGTCGCTCAACTACGACTAAAGCATCATCGCAACGCCGCTTCACTCTGGCTTACGCATTTCTATCCCGTATCTTAAACGCATAAATGACTTCAATGATGCTCAAAATCAAAAACAACCCAAACACAAGCAAATATGATTTATTTGAATATATTAAATCCGCTCCGATCTTTTTGGGTTCATAAAATCCCATCAAAATTCCGCTTATCATTCCCAACAACCCAACCATCATAAAATAGCTGAAATTTTGGATGGCGACAGAGCTTGCCTTGAGCTCATAACGGTTCAATTGATATAGCGATAAAATCACAAGCGGGGAGATGCTTCCAATATAAGACGGGATAAACAGAATTATCGCGATGATTTTTGTTTTGATATTAAAAAACAAAAATATCGTAATTAAAAGCATCGAAAACATCCCGAAAAGCGAAAATATCTTAAAAATTATGTCTCTTTTATTATTAATGCATTTTGAGATAAATGCCGTTATGGTCCCCGAAAATGCCGAAATAATTGCCATTGTGGATAAAACGATGGCGGAAGAATGAACCTCAAATTGGCAAAAATCTTCCAAAAACTTCTTTCCGATGACCGTTTGAAGGGTATAATAAACACCATAGTTAATCGCGGCAAAAATATAAAGATAGATATTTTCTTTCTTTTTCAAAACTTCGCAATAAGGCATAAGCGAAAATTTCGTCTCTTTTTCAATGTGGATTGGGTTAAATTTAAAAAGCGCCACAAAATATATTATTGTCAAAAACAATCCAAAATACGCTAAGCCATAAAGCGTGTTTCTCCAGCCGATTTCAGAAACAAAAAGGACAAATGGCGCATTAGCGACGATTCCTCCCGCATAACCCACAAAAAGAATATATGAAACAGCCAAAGAAAAATTTTCATCTTTTGCATATTTTTTAACTTCGCTTACGGTGCTTAAATAAAACGTCGCCCCGCCAAAACCCACAAGCGCTCTTGAAATATACAATTGAAGCAAATTTGAACTGTGGGGAAATAATATTGCCCCAAGGCAAAACGCCACAGCACCAAGGGCGATGACCTTAAATCCGCCGATTTTATCAATCAAAAGCCCGACAATAAGCTGTGTAAAAGCATAAACATAGCAAAATATCGCCCCCAAAAGCGTGATTTTAGAAGCATTAGCGAAAAAATCACTCTGTAAAAGGTTAAATATCGCTCCCGGAATCGCACAGCGCTGAATATTTGCAAGGAAATAAAATATCGTTGCAATTAAAATCAAAACTAATCTTATGTGGTGTTTTTGATGAAGCGTCATTGCGGTTTTTCTACTCTATTTTTTGAAAATGAAAAATACGGCTAAAACTATAAATACAAACCCGATTAGATAATTCCAGCGAAACTGTTCGCGAAGATATAAAACGCTAAACAATGAAAAAATGATTAACGTAATTACTTCTTGAATAGTTTTTAATTGAACGACATTATAAACCTCATGCCCGAATCTGTTTGCGGGCACTTGAAAACAATATTCAAAAAAAGCAATAAGCCATGATACAATAATCACAAGCCATAAAGCGCAATTTTTGTGCCTTAAATGCCCATACCAAGCAAATGTCATAAAGACATTAGAGATAATTAAAAGAATAATCGGCGTTAAATATTTAATCATAGTTTTATTTTAGTATAAAAATTTTTTTAAAAAAGAAATGCCTTATTAATAAAATTAATAAGGCATAATACATTTCCAATTCAAATCTAATCTTTTGTTTGTCCGATAGCTTCGTACATGTTTTTCTTGATTACTTCAACAGAATCATTATTGAAGAACGTTCCGTTATCAAGATGAGTACGTTTTCCGTCCGTGTTAATTACATAAACGGTCGGGAAGCCTTGAACTTCATATTCTTTCATTAATTCTTGGTTTTCGGGTTTTTCACAATTTACATAAGCAACTGCGAAATCTTTTTTAACATCTTTTGATTTTGCAATTTTTGCATAGGTTTTAACAAAGTTTTGGCAGAAATGGCACCAATCCGTATAGAAAAATACTACGACGGGTTTTTTGGTATCAAGCGCTTTTTGAAGGCTTTGACCTTTGTCATATTGTTTTGAAATTACGACTTTCTTTTGTCCGCCTTCACCGACTCCCCCTTGAGTTAAAAGATAAGTTAAACCGCCTAATGATAATAATGAAAGCAAAAGCGCAATGATTGAAATGACAAGCGCCGCTTTACAACATTTTTTACCTGAATTTTGTTGAATTTCTTCTGACATTTTAAAAACTCCTTACTTGTTGATATATTTACCTATAGCATAAAAGCTTAATTTTTACCACAACATTTTTTATATTTTAAACCCGACCCGCATGGGCAAGGGTCGTTTCTTCCTATGGTTTGTTTTTTTTGAATAGGGTTTTGGGCGTTGTTTGAAATGTTACTTTGGTTAATATTTTCATATTCTTTTTCAAAATTGCCGAGCTTTGAAAACAGTTCGCTATTGTATAAAACACATATCGGAGAATATATCTCATCATCAATATAGACTGCTTTTGTGTTAAATAACAATTCTTCAAGCGTCGAAAAATCAGTGTTTAAGACATTGTTAATCGTTTCAAAAAACGTTTCTTCGTTTTGTTCATAAGCATATTTTATGACGCTTGGGGGGATTTTGTCGTTTGTTAAAAATTCTCTTATACATTCTTCTTTATTTTCAATATTTTCCCTAAACGATTTTAAAAATGTTTCAAAGAAAGGTATCACATATAATCCTCTTTTTTTATCCATCCAAAGAGCAATGTCATAGATTCTGTCGCACGATGAAAAGCCGATTAGCGCATCGTTAAAATATGACATTTCATTTTGAAAATCACTTTGAAAATTATTTTGGATTTTAAAATATTCATATTTATCCGGTTTTTGAATTAAGCTTGAATAGTTACTTTCGTTTTGGCTTAATCTATAGTCATTAAAAAATTTGATTAAATCGTCGACTTTTTTGTTTGTCGTTGTGATGAATTTGTCTTTAAAAAGCTTATGGAATTTGTTATCGAAATCTTGAATGCTTTTTTGAAGTTCGATTTTCTTTTGTTCATTTTTGTAATGAGCAAGCTTGGGATTATTGAGCATATATTTAATCGCTTCGATGGTCGAGAGAAAGACGTTATGTTCAGAAATTATTTCATAAATTTCCAGGATATATAAATTGTTATCCAGCTCGATTATTCTTGAAGAAAAGAAATCGTTTCTTCCGATTTGCTTTAGGTGGTTCATTTTCACCATAGGAACAAGAGTCACTTTCGTGCTTGAAGTAAGGCATGTTACTTCATAGGCGTTTGATAAAATTTTATCAACCCGAAAAACGCTGCAAATAGAGTTAGATAATGCATCTATAATTTCATCTTGGACTTTGTTGTTTCTTCTGTAATACTCTAAAACCCTCAAGCCGTCTTTCATTTTCATATCAAGAGCATAAGAAATTATGATATTATTAAACTCCGATTCGGAATTTATTTCGATGTTATTTTGTTCAAGATAGTTTTTAAAATCATTTGATAATGTTTCATCTTGTGCCACAAAATCCAAAATTTGCCCCATTGTGCTGCTCACAAGCCCGAGGCTGTCAATTACGCTTGGCATGTTCCCCCTTTTTTAAATATATTAAATATTCAGTGTTTTTACTTTTTGCGCCTTTTATAGGGCTTTCGATGAGCCCCAAGACTTCAAGACCCAAAGAAACGCAATAGTCTTTTATGTCTTCGATTATTCTCTCTCTTGCGTTTTGGTCTTTGACGACGCCTTTTTTTTCTATTTCATTTTTTTGTGCTTCAAATTGCGGTTTGATTAATAAAACGCAGATTGTTTCATTTGCGACTAATTTAAGACAGTTTTCAAGAACTTTTTTAATCGATATGAAAGATAAATCCATGCTCATAAACTCCGGCATTTCATTTTGAGATAATTCCTCAACTCCAAAACAATCAAAAAAAGTGCAGTTTTTGACGTTTATTTTTTCGATTGCCTTAACTTTTTTATCCTGTCTTAATTTCCAAGCAAGCTGATTATATCCGCAATCAAGAGCATAGACAAGTTTTGCGCCGTGTTGAAGCATACAGTCGGTAAAACCTCCGGTGGAAGCTCCTATATCGATACAAATTTTATCTTTTAAGTCGATATTGAATGTTTTAATCGCATGGTCAAGTTTTAATCCGCCCCTTGAGACAAAAGGGATTGAATCTATTTCTATTTTTGCGGGGTTTTTTGAATCAAATAGTTTATCTTCATCAAACATTGCCCCCGCTTTTGAAACAATGACATCATTGATTTTGACGTTTTGCGCAAGGATGTTTGAGCTTGCAAGGCTTTTTGTTTCAAAAAAACCATGTTCAAATAAAATTAAATCCAATCTCTTTTTGGGCACTTAAAATCCTTTTTTTATTACTTTTTTATTGTTGAGTTAAATATCTTTCTTCCTGAAGCGCAACGCCTATAATTCTATCAGACAATATTGCGGCTTTTTTAATCGGGCCTAAGGGTTCAAATTCAACCATTTGAACTTGAGTTGAATTAATCACCGCTTTTAAATCTTCATATATTTTTTGAGCGTTATCAAAATATAAAACCATCGGGCTTGTCATTTCTTTACAAAAAACAAGCAGAGCGGTTCTTGTTTGAATTGTACCTTGGGGTTGTTGTTGTGCCATTTTCTCCTCCTTATTCATCCTCAAATTTATCTAAATTAAAAAATTCTATTGCATTTTTTGTCGTATTTTCAACAACACAATCATAAGATATATTTTTTAAATTTGCAATTTCTTTTGCAACAAAACCGATATATTTTGGTTCATTCTCGCTTCCTCTGAAAGGATGGGGGGCAAGATAGGGGCAGTCTGTTTCAAGCATTAAGTTTTTTAAATCTGTTTCTTTTATAACTTCTTTTATCGTATTTGCGTTTTTAAAGGTCACAACACCCCCGATTGCGATTTTATAGCCCAAAGCGCAACACTCTTTCATAAATTCGACACTTCCTGAAAAACAATGTAAAAGCGCTCTTTTGGGTTTCATTTCTTTTAAAATCGTAATGGTATCAAGATGTGCATCTCTATCATGCACCGCAATAGGGAGATTAAGACTGTTAGCTATTTCAATTTGGGTTTGAAAACATCTTTTTTGGCTCTCTTTATTTTCTTTATTAAAATGATAATCAAGCCCGATTTCGCCAATCCCTACGACTTTTTCATCTTTCGATAATTCAATCATCTTTTTTGCGGTGTTGTCGTTAAATTTTTCACAATCCTCGGGATGTACACCTAAAAGAGCGTAGATATTATCGTATTCGTGGCAAATTTCAAGCGCTTTTTCAAAACTATCTTCACTTGCCGTTGGTAAAATAATTTTTTCAACTCCTGCCTCATGCGCCTGTTTAATCGCTTTTTTATAGTCGCTTAACATATCAAGATGAGCGTGCGTATCAATTAAATACATTTAATCTAAAATCCTTCCCGATACAGATAATGTTAATACATTTTGATTCACATCCACAATCGCCCACCTGAGAGGTTCAAGTCCTTGTTTTATAATTTCATTTTCAATAAAATCGACCTTCGGGGGCATATTGTTTGAAATTATTTTAATTGTTTTCGATATTACTTCGTTTTTCATAATTTTATAATAGCAGCCCCGCCATAGCTGCTGAAATGTAGCTTACAAAAGTTCCTGCGATAAGCGCTTTCATACCTAATCGTGCAAGGTTTTTTCTTTGATTCGGGGCAAGTTCGCCTATACCGCTTATTTGAATAGCAACCGTTGAAAGATTTGCAAAACCGCAAAGAGCAAATGTCGCTATTATTTCGCTTTTTTTGGTTAATAAAGCTAAATCCATATAATTTGCTAAATCAGCGTAGCCTATTGTTTCATTTAAAATCAATTTTTCGCCTATCAATCTTCCGACTTGATCAATATTTTGGATGCTTGCGCCTATAAAAAGCGCAAATATTGAAAATACTTTTCCTACTATCATCTGAATTGAAAGATTTTGAAGGTCAATTCCGATACCGGAAAAGTTAAGATGAAGATTGTTAAACAAAAACAGCCCGAATTTTAATAATATCGAATTACAAAAAGTAATTAAGGCAACAAGGGCGATTAATACGGCAATTATGTTAATTGAAACTCTCATCCCTTCGCAGGCGCCTTTTGAAATGGAAGCTAGGATATTAACATCCGTCCTTCTTCTTGAAATTTTAAAATCTTTTTTTGTTTCGGGGTCATTTACTTCGGGGTAAATTATTTTCGATACCACAAAAGACCCGGGAATTGCCATAACAGAAGCTGCAAGAAGATATTGCGTTTCAATCCCGAATCCGCTATACATAGCTATACAGCTTGCGCTGATACAAGACATTGAGCCTGTCATTGAAGCCAATAATTCCGAGCGGGTGAGATTTGGCAGATAATGTTTGATTAGCGATTGCGCCGCAACATTTCCCACAAAAGGACTTGCGCAATTTGAAAGTGCTTCTGCTCCGCTTACGCCGAGGATTTTATTCATGATTTTTCCCAAAAACAGGATTATTCTTTGCATTATGCCCCAATAATAGAGCATATTTACAATGACAAGGATAAAAATCATCGTCGACATAAGAACTATTGCGAATATAAAACCTTTTGAACCGAATATTTCGGTTATTTTTTCGGGCGAATTAGTTAGCCACCCAAAGACAAAATTCGCTCCTTCGATTGATGCGGCAAGGATTTTATTTATGACTTTTGCTAAAAATGAAAAAATATTTTCGCCAATCGGAGTCTTAATTATAAAAACCGCAAGCAAAAACTGCAACAAAAGCCCCACCGAGACGGTTTTTAGGTTTATTTTCTTTTTGTTATTTGACATTAAATAACAAATGCCCAAAATAAGCACTATTCCAATTAATCCCAAAAGTTTTTCCAAAATCTGCAAAAGTTCTCCTTTTATTTTTTTAAAAAAAATTTTATTACAATTTAATTTTATTAAAATTAATGCGATAAATCAAGTTTGGCGCAATAACGCTATATAGGTTTTTGTGCTATTATAATGTTAGTTTTTTAAGGAGAATATTTTAAAATGAATAAAAATGCGATAAAAACTTCTTTTATAATCCTAATTGCGCTTTTGCTTGCGGTTTTATCGATAACTTTATATTATCTTTTGAATTATAAAAAATTTGAAATTATTTCGTCATTTGATAATGAAATTAACCTTGAATCTAAGGCGCAAGGAAAAGTCATCTTTTTAAACCCCAAGGAAGAAACAAACATCAAAAAAGGGCAAATAATCGCAAAATTAGATGAACAAAACTATAAAAATGACTATGAACAATTCAGCCAAAAGCTTCAAGAACTCAATGATTCGAAAAAAACCACCGACGAAAAAGCTCAAGAGCTAATCAAACAAAATGAAAAAATAAAACAGGATTTTAAAACGGCAAAAACAAACCTCGAAAACGCAAACAATGACTACACAATGTACCTTAATTCCTATAAAGATAAAACTGTCACAAAAAAAGACCTCGATAACGCGATAAAAAACCTCCAAATTGCAAAAAATCGCTATAGTGAAGCCCAAAACAGCCTCAAAAACATCTCAAACGATTTAAAAACCACCATAAACAAACAAAATTCAATCAATCTTGAAATAGAAAAAATCGTCTCCGCCCAAAACGACATCGAGCTTGATTTATCTGATTGTACAATTATCGCTCCGGTTGACGGAACCATCAAAAAAACAAACATCAATATAAATGATATTGTTAAAAAAGGTCAAAATATTTTTGTAATTAATTCTAACGAACATATTTTAATAATAAAAAACTCTCTGAATCCGGCTCAAAACAATAAATTTAGTGAGAACCAAAAAATCAAAATCAAGAAAAATTATTTTTCAAAAGAAATCGTTGCAACCGTTCAAAAAGCGGACGAAAAAGAAATTAAAATCCTTGTAATCGATGATAAACAGGACTTTAATTTCCAAAACAATTCCAAAAAGAATTTATATATTAAAAATAAATAATCTATAGCAATTCTTCAAAACCGACGGACGTTTCGGGAAGATTTTGGTATCCTTTATTTGTTACGACAAATTTATGGATATATTTACTTGTGTAATCCCCTCTTTTAAAAAGCTTTTTGATGACGTTTTCGCGCTCAACCAAAGGATGGGAGATATTTTCAAGCTCTTTATTATCGTCGCTCAATTGTGTCCAAACGGCAGCTTCCAAGGTCCATGCGTATGTTTCTTCGTTTAAGGAATTATATTCGTCCTGATGAATCGCTTCGTGGGCTAATATCGCACAGAGCGCTTCTATGGGAGCGTCTTTGTGTTTTTCGTTTATGTAGATATTGAGGGTTTTCTTTTGTTTCCAGCCTAATGCGTCAAAATTAGTGTAGATTGGATTTATTGTGGCAAGATTCATAAATTGAATCTTCATCGGGCGATTAGAGAGGTTTTTCCCTAATATCGCTTCTTTGGAATATTTCCCTGTTGTCCCTTCAAGCATTTCAACCGCGCGGATGATGTTTATGTCATCTGTCACATTTTTATATTTTTTATATAAAGCTTCATCGTTTGATGTTTCATCTTGCGCGAAAGAAACATTTGTAAATACACTAAAAACCATTAAAAACAACAGAAATAAAACGTTCTTTTTCATAAAATCCTCTAAATAAAATCGGTTAATTAAATTATACGCATATAATTTTTATAATGACAAATAATTTTTTGACAAATTTTAAAAACATCTAAAAAAACAAAATTTTATTAAATTTCTTTAATAAATTGCCTTGAAAAAAAATAAAATTATATAATATCCATGGGCTTTAATGGCTAAAAATCGGTATAATGCAAAAGAATACAACAACAAATACATTTGAAAATAAGAATCTTGATAATTTCATCCCAAAAATTTGCGATGTGATAATAGAGGCGTGTCAAAGTTTTTGGGAAAAAGATATAAAAGCTCATGTTCTTGCGCTGAACGATTTTGAGGCATTAAGAAACGAAAAATTGGTCTATAGCGTGGATTTTTTCACAAGCCAAATAAAAGTCGAAAACCATAAGCCCGTCGTAATCCGTCTCGCGAGGGAATTTATCGAAAATATTTTAGATTCGATATTAAAATCAAAAGGCGAAAAATTTGATTTAACAAAACTCACAGAGCTTGAAGTGCGCATATTAAACGCGTTTTGCGAGCTATTGTATAAAAAGTTAGATGAAATTTTAGTCGATACTAAAAACATCAAAACCAACGAAAAAAATATCAAAAACATCAATTTTGTTTTTTTGATAAACGATAACGAGAAAAACATCTCAAAAATCGTACTTTCCATACCAAGCGAAAGGATTAACTTTGAACCTTTAAAAAAAATTGTTGCATTTAATGATACCGATTTTTTGCAAATCAGCACGGAGGTTAAATTAAATCTCGGGAGTTCAAAAATCACATTTAACGAACTCAATACCCTAATCAAAGGCGACATAATTGTCCTTGAAAACAGCAGTGCCAATAAAATGACTTTAACATCTGGAGATTATGAAAAAACATTTTCAACAAAAATAAAAGATTCCTTAATTAAAAAAATTGAAGATATAGAAATTGAAGATAATGACAATGAAAACATTACACAAAATTTTAACGAGGTAACAATGGATAAAAATGTGTGGGATGACATACAAATTGAGATAAATGCGGAATTTGAAAAAGTCAAAATGACTCTTGGCGAATTAAAACAAATCTCCCAAGGGCAAATTGTTGACTTAGGTTCAATATTAGAAAATGAAATATCTCTTTTTGTGGAAGATAAAAAAGTTGCAAAAGGCGAATTGATTATTATAAATGATAGATATGGGGTGAGGTTAAATGAAATTTATAATTCAAAACCTCAAAGCGCTCCAAAACCGATTTCTTCTCCTCAAGCCCAAAACTCCGCTCAAAAGCCCCAAGCAACCGCAGCTTCTGCTGCTGCCCAAAGAGCACAAACAGCAGCCCCAAGGGCACAAGGGGTACAAGGAACACAAGGGGCTTCCGCAGCAAGACCGATACCAAGACCCCAGGCAGCCCAAAAGCCCCAGGCAAACCCGGCTTCCGCTCCTCCAAGAACACAAGCAGCTCCCCCAAGGCCTAAACAAGAGGAAGAAGAGTTTGATTATTCGGATTTTGAAAAATAGAATTAGTTTTAATTAATTAGATTAAGGAAAAGAGGATAAAAACAAAATGCTTACATATCTTACGGCTTTTATATTTTATACACTTGCAATGGTCGGGATTTTGCTTGTCGGTTTTATTGTCTATAAAAAAACCTTTGCAAGCGCGAAAAGCGAAAATAAAGGGCTCATAAAAATCGTCGACAGTCTTATGATTGCGCCAAAAAAAATGCTTCTTGTCGTAAAAATCAAAAACGAAAGATTTTTAATAGCATCGGGAGCCGAGCACACGACGTTTTTAGCTAAATTAAACAAAGGGCAAAATGAAAATGAAATTTCATTGAATGATTTAGTCGAAAATCAAAATAAAATTGCAAATTTCATTAATCCGCCAAAAGAAAAAAGAATTGACGAAGGATTAGAATCAATTCCTTTTTACAAAAGCGAAAACCAATATCAATATCAAAAAAACAATTTTCAAGATGAATTAAACGATATTGAAAATATCAAACGCGCAAAAGCTCTTGAAGCGCAAAGACAGTTTAAGGAACTGTATGAAAAAGAAGACGAAAATGAAAACGAAAAAGGAAATACAAACAACATATTAAACAAAAAGACTCAAAAATATTCAAACAAAAAAGATTTATATAGAGAAATTCTAAAAACTCTAAACGCCAAAGAAAAAACAATGAATTACGACTATGAAAACGATTATAACAAAATCAGAGTTGGGAGCAGATATTAATAATGGATAATCTTTTAAAAGACATAAATCCCGTCATACAGCTTCTTATCACAATGGCACTGTTTTCACTGTTGCCTTTTGTGTTTGTTTCAATGACACCTTTTTTAAGATTCACTATCGTTTTTTCGATGCTCAAAACCGCAATGGGAACAAATTCCGTTCCGCCTGCGATAACTTTAATCGGATTATCTTTGATATTAACTTTATACACGATGTCGCCCGTGTTTGATAATATGTATAAAGAATATCAAATTCCCTATCAAAAAAACCATAACGTAATTGAGGCGCTTGATGCAAGCTCGAAGCCTTTAAAAGAATATATGCTCAAACAAACCCGCCAGAGTGACCTTGCCTTTTTTGTCGAAAAAACAAGAGGAAGAGCTCCAAAAACTCCCGAAGAATTAACTATTTGGGAAGTTGCCCCCGGGTATATCGTTTCAGAATTAAAAACAGCGTTTGAAATAGGTTTTATAATCTATGTCCCTTTTATTGTGCTCGACCTTGTCGTTGCAAATATATTACTTGCCTTGGGGATGTTTATGCTATCTCCTCAAATTGTTTCAACGCCTTTTAAACTTTTGATTTTTATCGCAGTCGACGGCTGGAGCCTTATTGTCAAAGGACTTGTGGAGAGCTTTAACTGATGGAAGTTTTGGTAGAATATTTAGGAAAAGGTTTTATGGTTATGCTTATGATTAGCATGCCTTGTGTCTTAATGGCGGCGCTTGTCGGGCTTGTTGTGGGGATTTTGCAAGCGGTAACTCAAGTACAAGAACAAACAATTGCCGCAGCACCAAAGATTGTCCTTGTGTTTTTAACAATCGTTGTATTGGGCGGGTATTTTATAAAAGTTTTAACAAACTATATTTTTGAAGGAAGCCACATAGCTTTTGATGTGGTACCGAAAAACGATTCTTTTGTTTTACCAAATGACTATTATAAATACACTCGCCCTTTTGATTATGAAATGAGAGATAAATTAAGAAAAAATAGCTCCCTTAATTCCGCTCTTAAAAACCACGGAGCGATACCTTGGGATAATAAAGCGACAAGAAAACAAATTTATATCGATTCAAAGCAAAACGCCGTTAATGGGCCAAATTTCATTGAAAGAGCAAAAATTCAATCCAACAACAAATAAAAAAGGAGCAAAAGGAAAAATTGGATGAAATTTTAAAAGAATTTGCACTATATTTCCCCGAGCTCAACAACGCTCTTGGCGCGGGGATTATGATATTTTTGCGCCTTGTGGGGTTGATGAGGCTCGCTCCCGTGCTATCTAAAAGCGAAGTTCCGGCGCTTGTAAGGCTATCTTTTGCTCTTATTACAACGGTAATTCTGGTGGGCGTGATAAACCCCGCCCCGCCCGCTCCCAATACTCCGATATACCTTTGTATGGCTCTTAATTTCATCTTCGGGATGATTATAGGTTATGTTGCAAATTGTATCCTGGCTGCAATCTTAGCCGGCGGCGATATGATAAACACCCAAATGGGTTTATCATCTGCAATGATAATGGATCCGAGCTCTAAAAGCCAAATAAGCATTATGGCAAACTATTTTTCAGTCCTTGCGATGCTTGTTTTTATGTATTCCGGAGGGATTTATTGGCTTTTTAATGCGCTAATAAAGAGTTTTGAATTGTTTCCTATGTATAGCGTCGATTTTCATTTTGAAAAAATAATAAATATTCAATATCTAAGCGACATTACGGCAAATGTCTTATTCTGCGGGCTTCATATAGCGGCACCGGTGTTGCTTGCAACGTTAGCTCAAGATATAATCTTGGGGATAATATCAAAAACCGCCCCTCAAATAAATGTTTTTTCATTGAGCTTTCTTTTCAAACCGGTTATGGGAGCGTTTATTTTGATTGTAATTTTGCCGATGCTCATTAACGTCATAACGGACTATTTAGTGTCTTTTGCGAATATTTTTTGAGATTTTTTCGCGTTTGGCTTTTTGTTGTTTTCTTTCTTTTTGCTTTTTTGTTTCATATTTTGGCTTCATACAAGTCCAAAGGACGTTTTTTATATAAGGCGCCAATAAAATCAAAATGAAACTAAAGAGAATATCCAATAATATGTTGCTTAGGATAATTTTGCTTATGATTGGTATCACGAGGCTGAATTTGATTACTTTTAAGATAGCTAAAATTATGCAATAAAAAAGTTCGCTGAAATGAATCGTTAATATCCCGCAAAAGGTCGCAACGAGCCTTGTTTTGATTGTTTGAGAGAGGTTGAAAATGAACCCCGCGATAAATATCGCCAAAGCAAAGCCCACAATATAGCCAAAAAGATAGTTTTGGACAAATTCAACTCCTCCGCCAAAAACAAATATCGGCCAAACAAAAAACCCTGTCAAAAGATACAAAATGAACAATAAAAATGAATAGTTGATTCCTAAAATATAGATTATAAAAAGCATTATGGGAATCAAAGGGCTGTATGAGATGTTATGAGCCGCAAAATTGAAGCTGAATTGGCTAAATGTTGCAATTATCAAAAGCAAAAAACACAAGCCCAAAACGGCAATCGTCCCGACACTTAGGGGCGTAGGCTCGCCTTTGTGGATATATTGAGCGAAAATGTCTTTATAGCGTTTAGAAATCAGATGTTTCATAATAACCATGATGATTATATCATTTTTTATAAATTTTTACTTAGCTCGCTATATAAATCTTTATATTTTTTATCAAAAATATTTTCGCTCCACATAATAAGCGCATCTTCGTTGTTGTCTTGGTAATATTTTTTTCTGTAGCCCAACGACTTAAATCCGAACTTTTCATAAAGATGTATCGCTTTTAGGTTGCTTTTTCTTACTTCAAGCGTTATAAATTTTATTTTTTCGCGATAACAAATATCAATCGCATTCAAAAGCAATTTGTGGGCGAGTTTTTTGTTTTGAAAATCCGGATGAACGGATAAATTAGTCACATGCGCCTCGTCCATTATCTTCCAAATCCCCATATAACCGACGCAATTGTCGTTTTCGTCGACTATACAATGATAGGAAGAAATTTTGTTGCTTAATTCCGTTTGAAACGATTCTTTAGACCAATGATGCGCGCCATAGCACAATTGCTCGATTTTGAGAATTGAATCTATGTCACTATGGGTCATTTCGCGAATTTTAAAATTCATAACCTTTATGATGTTATTTTAGAAATTTTCCGAAACCAAAAACGGTTTGTGTTCAACTTTTGAATCAAAATCCATTAAACCGCGGTTTAATTGAGAATATTTTGCGTCTTTTGAATTAAATTTTTTCTTTAAAAATTCATATGAAACTTTAGGGTCGCACTGTTCACCGCAAGTGAAAAGGTCAACAGCGGCATAGCCATATTCAGGCCATGTGTGGATTGCAAGATGGCTTTCCGATATAATGACAACTCCTGATACACCATGGGGCGCAAATAAATGAAAACATTTATTAACAACTGTAGCGCCGCATTCATAAGCTGCTTCTAACATGTATTTTTCGACCAATGAAGGATTGTTTAAAACATTTGAGTCACATTCAAAAAATTCTGCCAAAATGTGTCTGCCAAGATACTGCTGTTTCTTTGCTTCAGCCATATTAGAGATAGGTGTCATTACTGCCAATTCATATTCCCCCTTATTTTTTACTGTTATATTATTTGCAACAAAAACAAATATACAATATATTAAAAAAAACTACAAGTGAATTTTTTAACTATTTTTGATACAATTTTAACATTTTTTAATATATTTTTTATTATTCAATTATATCTTGAATGTTTATATTAATTTGCTCAACTTTTTTACATTCATCTTTTCCATAGGTCGAGGCCATATTTTTTCCGTTGTGTTTAGAAAAATATAGTGCCGTATCTGCGCAATTAATTAATTCTTTTGCTTCCTGAGCGTCGGTTGAAAATTGCGCAATGCCCATAGAAACCGTGGGGGAGAGCATTTCATTGTCATTGACTTTGACTTCAATTTGAGCAATATTTTTTCTTATTCTTTCTGCTATGACACAAGCATCCTTCTTATCCGTCTCAGGCAGAATTACGACAAATTCTTCTCCGCCGTAGCGAGCGGGGACGTCGATTTTTCTAACCGTATCTTTTAGAGTTGCAGCTAATCTTTTGAGGATTAAATCGCCCGTTAAGTGGCCATAGGTATCGTTAATTCTTTTAAAATTATCAATATCCATAATAATTAATGACATGTTTCTTTTATATCTTTGGCAGCGTCTGATTTCATTTTCTAAAAGCATATAGAAATGGCGATAGATATAAAGTTTTGTCATGCCGTCTTTTGTAGCCAGTTCATATAATTTAGCGTTATCGATTGCAATTGCCGCTTGATTAGCTAATGACGTTATAAATTCGAGGTCTTTTTGATTAAATAATTTGTCGTGTTTTTTGTTTGTAATGTTAATGACGCCAATTACTTCGCCTTTGGCTATCAAAGGCACACAAAGAAGCGATTTTGTGTTTGATAATACTTCTTTTGCAATGAATCTGGGGTCGGCTGAACCGAGGTTTGTTATAATCGGTTTTCTTTCTAAAAATACCGTTCCCGCGATGCCTTCGCCGACGTTGATTTTTGCACATTGTACTGCGCCGTTATTTATCGCTTCTTCAAGTTTTTTATCCTGCAAACCCGAGACAATTCTTACTTGAAGCGCGTTTAGTGCGTCATCAAAAAGCATTAATGAACCTTTTTCAGCGTCAAGCGTAATAAGAGCTTTTTGAATGATTACGGACAAAAGCCTTTTTAAGTCATCAATGAAGCTCACTGCTTGAGAAATATTGTATAATATTGAAATGTTGTGCAAAGATTTTTGCAATTGCGCAAGTTCTTCATTTTTCTTTATTTGTTTGTGCAGTTTTGCAATAATCGGTTCAAGATAGTCAAATACAACGTCAAGGCTCTTTTGAGCGCCTTGTGAGATAGGATTTGCGGGATTTTGTTTAATAAAACAAAAACATATCGGTACACTATTGTTGAAAAACACTCTCACATGGCTTGGATCGAGCGAGAGAATGTTATTTCTTTCCAAAAATGATTTAAAAAGATGGGCGCCGTTTCCGTCTTTCATCGCCGTGAGCTTTGCGGAATTGACCGCTTGCCAAAAGGCGCTGTTGTTTTCTTCGCCTTCAAAAAATTCGTTATTTCGAAGTTTTGTGTCAATATTGACGCATTTAAAATGCTGCCCTTCAAGAAGATAATACGTTATATCGTCGGTATCTATCATCTTTTTGCAATAGGCTTTAATTTTTTTCAACAGTTCATAGATGTCATCGGATTGATTAGCCATTGTGCTAACCTCAAACATCATGTTAAGATATTTAATATTGTTTTCGATTAAAATTTGGTTTTCTGACATAACAAGATAATTATAAATCTTATATTGATAAAAATCACTCAGAAAAATTTTAAAATACAACTTTTGGAGGAAAAATGGAAGATATTTGCAAAAATTGGTCAATGTGGCTCAAAAAAACCAGATTTTCATATATGAGTGAAGCGCAAGTCGAGCAGACTTTAAATTGGCTCAACGTCATAAAAGAGCAGGTTTTAGCGTTAGCTCAGATAAAAGAAAACGAAAAAATTGCCGATTTTGGCTGCGGAAGCGGACTGTTGGGTTTTGGAGTTTTAGAAAAATTTAAAGACAAAGTCGAGATCATTTTTTCGGATAAATTTGAAGATTGTCTTGAGGAATGTAAAAAAATATTAAGCGAAATAAAAACTGAAAATAACGCAAAATTCCTCCAAAGCGATATTTTAGATATTAAACTGCCCGATAATTACCTTGACTGCGCAATGACGCGCTCTGTTTTAGTCCATGTTACGGATAAAAAAAGAGCGTTTAATGAGCTTTATCGCGTCATAAAACAGGATGGGAGATATTGCGCTTTTGAACCCATAATATCTCAAAATACAAGGTATTATGAATTGCTTTTGCCTGATCAGATTAGCGATTATTTTGAATTTAAAAAGGCGGAAAAGGAGTTTATGGAAAACAAAAACGATTCTCTTGTTAATTTTGATGCTTATAGTCTTGATAATGACTTAAATGAAGCGGGGTTTGGTGATGTCAAAGTCGAAGTACAAGTTGCCGCTTCAAAATATATTCCCTCAAAAGAAGCAATTTTGAGCTGGTTTTTGGCTCCGCCTTCGCCAAATACAAAAAATATGAAGCAGAGATTTTTGGATTATTTTGATGAAAAAAAAGTTGATAATTTTATCCTTGAAGTCCAAAACGCGCTATCTGATAAAGAAATCAAGATTAGCTCAAATACCGCTTTAATTAAAGCGGTTAAATGTTAAATGCCAAGTTAAATATATTAAACAAGGGGCCTGTAGTTTTTTATTACTCAGCTTTAAAAGCCTGCGGTATTTTATTTACCGTAGGAATTAAGGTATCTTGAAGCCAAATAGGAAAAATATGCCCTTTTAAATTCATCTGCTGCAAGATGTTCAACGGCAGTCGGAACAATGACCAAAAAAGTGTAAACAATTATTCCAAAAAACACCAAAGAAAATAGTTCTAACATAATTACTTAACCTCGTAAATTTTGTCGTCCTTATATTTATTTTGACGGTTAAAGGGTAAAATAACTTTAGACTTTTTGATAATGTTTTAATAAAAGTTTACAAAACCCGCTCCTTTTTTGTAACCCCCCAAAAAATCACCCCCCCCCTTTTTTTTTGCAAAAAATCTCCCCTCAAAAATCCCCCCCCTTTTTTTTATAATTTTTTATATTATTTTTCACGCAAAAAAAGCGCTTTTTAATATGGAATCTAAAATATCCAAAAATTTATAAAAAGCGCTTTTTTGATATTAATATATTAGCTACATTGAAACCCTGTCTTTAATTTCTTCCATTTTGTGATCGGCAAGTCTTGAATCCCCTTTGACTCTTGAATATGCCAAATAGCCATTCATTCTATCTATTTTTGTAAGATTTTTAGACCCGCACTTGGGACAAACGTCCATATTAAGCTCTTGGTGTCCGCAATCGTCGCAATATGAGAGCGAAAGATTGACCCCTTCATAAAATCCCATCTTCATCGCGCGTCTTAAAAGCGTCTCAACCGCTTTTGTGTTATATGAAATAGGATATTTTACATATTGGATTTTTCCGCCGTTCATCAAATCCCAGAATCTGCCTTCTTTGTCTTGTTTTTCTATAGGGCTTATTTGTTCTGATACATGGCAGTGGAAAGAATTTGAAACATAGGGTCTATCTGAAACTTTATTTACAATACCATATTTTTTTCTAAATTGCGTAACTTGAAGCCCGCAGAGGTTTTCGGCGGGAGTGCCGTAAAGCGCATAGAGATTTCCATCTTGTTCTTTAAATTCATTAACTTTTTTATTAATGTATCTCATTACTTCAAGCGCAAATTCGCCGTCTTCAACCAATGATTTTCCGTTATAGATTTCTTGAAGCTCATTTAGCGCAGTAATACCAAATGAAGCGGTAGCTGATTTTAAAAGAGGTTTGATTTTTTCGTTATATTTTAAATGACCTCCCAAAAATCCTCCTTCGCAATATGCCAAAGGATTGACCGAAGCTCTCATTTCGCCTAAGTATTCATAGGTTCTTATATGGATTTTTCGAATTAATTCCATATAATAATCCAAAACTTCATAAAAATCCTTGCTTTCTTGTTTTGCCTTAGCATAAATCATTGGCAAATGAAGGCTGATTGCGCCAATATTGAAACGTCCCACAAATACGGGTGTATCATTTTCATCCGCAGGCTTCATGCCCCCTCTTTCATACCAAGGAGAAAGAAAAGCGCGGCATCCCATAGGCGAGATTACTTTTTTATATTTTTTGTAAATACTTGCGACATAGCCGTCTCCCGTTAAAGACAACCAATCAGGGTACATTGTCTTTTTAGAACATTCAACTCCTGCGTGGAATAAGTTTTCCAACGGTTTTCCTTCGCCATGGAGGTTTTCGTCATATAAAAAGACGATTTTTGGGAACAAGACCGGTTTTTTGCATTCTTTTTTGCCTTGACCGCCCGCGCGGGTTTTAAGACAAGCTAACGTTGCCATAACTTCAAATTCGCTTTGGCCCAAGCCTGTAGTAACGGTGATAAAGGGATAGTCGCCGCGAGAAGAAGCAACTGTGTTAAATTTATATTCCCAGCCTTGGAATCCTTGTTCAAAGTCGCTTTGAACGTCTTTCATCGCTTCTTCTTTGGCTTTTTCCATTGAAAGACCCATGCAAATATATCTTTCATGCTGCCTTTCATAGGTCTTTTGGGCATAAGGAGCAAGGATTTTATCGACTTCCGGAACGGTAAAACCGCCATATTGCTGGCTTGCGGCAGCCATAACAATGTCACCTATGACATCAAACGCAACGTCCAGGCTCTTTGGCTCGTTATACCAGATATTACCCATCTCAAAACCGCCTTTTAGAACTGTTGCAACATCGAAAAGACAGCAGTTCATTGTGTCACGTCTTGCTGACATATCGTGAATATAGATATAGCCTTCTTTTATGGCTTGTTTATCTTCGACAGTCAGAAAGAATTTTTTGTATAATTCTTTATTTAATTCATTGAAAATTAAAGAGCGTTTTGTAGAAACAAGCGTCGAATCGGCGTTTGCGTTTTCTTTATCGCCGATATACATAATTCTTTGGGATTCTTGGTAGACTTTATCAAGCATTCTGACAAAGTCTGTTTTGTAATTTCTGTAATTTCTGTAGCTTTCGGCAACCTTAGGGCTCAATGCCGATAGCGCGCTTTCAACAATATTGTGCATTTGGGAGATTTCGACCGCGTCTTTGTTCATTTCGAGCACGGATTTATTTACAAATACACAAATGTCTTTTATTTCTTTGTCCGTAAATTCAACAAGCATCCTTGTTGCGGACTTTTTTACGGCGTCAATTACTTTTTGTACATTGTATTTTTCTTTTGTGCCGTCTTTTTTTATAATCAAAATATCGTTTAAATTGCGTCTTTGGAAGTTTACTATATTAATCAAGTTTTCACTTGAATTTCTGATTGCGTCGCTCACAACGCTGTGTGATTGTGGTTGCAAATTAACGTTCGTTTCTAATTCATTTGAAACTTTTTGCATATTGTTTCCTCCTGAGCTATAAAATTTTCCCGTATTGAACTAGTAATAATGTTGTTGTTAAAGTTGTAAAATAATTAAAAATTTAATATTATTTTTTAAATCATCTGTTTAACATCTATTTTGAATTAACATCTATTTTAAATATTTTACTACAACTTTTAGAGCATGGACACATTTATTTTTACGAATTTTAAAATAATTTTATAAAGATAAAAACCACTTTGTTATAATAGGCTTTTGGGCCGATTGCAGCAAGGGGAAGGTAAAACGCAGCACTATGTTCTTACCAATTCAGGGCAACCGGTACTTTTTCATAAAACCACCATACCCCGTCATTGCGGGCTTTATAAAGCAACAGGCGAACAACGAGCCTTGTAGCCAGTATCTTTAGGCGAAGCCGAAGGTGTTTCAGGGTCAGACCATGCCATGTGTGATGATTTATAAAAAAATCCACCCGTCATTGCGGGTAATACACCCCGTCATTGCGGGCCCCGACCCGCAATCTCTAAAGAAGGAAATATTCAAGGTGAAGAGATTCTGAGTCAAGCTCAGAATGACGCATGAGGTATTTAATATTTCCTGTGCACTTAGTGAGAGACGGCACGGAGCGCTCTGCGTATAGGATGGTTGCATTAAACATCACGGGAACGATGCGCGGGAGTGCCGTCTCTCACTAAGTGCACAAGATTTTTTTCGGATGTTTAGAATTTTCACATCCCTGTATCGTGTCATGCTGA
>CANQLJ010000011.1 GCA_947624685.1 Candidatus Gastranaerophilales bacterium
CTTGCTTGAAAATCACGACTAACGTCGGATTTTCTACGCAATCTGCGCATACTTCATCCCTAATGCTCGCTATTGCTTGCAAAGGGCTGAAGTAACCTATGCGGAAAACTTCGCTCGGCAAGCGCATCCAATGCGCTAAGCCTCGCCTTGCTCCCGTTTGGCTCCTGTGGGTATCTCACTTGCGCGAGCTATAGCTAACGCGTATAGCTCGCAAGTTCGATTATCCTATGCCCACAAGCTCTTTGCGAGCCTTGGCGAGCATTAGTGTTTGGAAATGCCCTTGGAACACGTCGTAATTCAATAGTTCTGCCTAAAAACGTCAAAACTCATCGTTTTGCCGTTTTTTAAACGGCTCCACCCTGGCTTACGCATTTTTCCGCCTGGGCAATCAAAGATTGCTACGGCGGTCATCAATAGCTCCGGCTCGTCCTTCATCAGGACTCGCCTGGGAGCCCTGGCTTACGCTTTGCTCCTGTGGTGCTCGGGCTTACGCCCTGCGCTCCTACGTCGCCTATCAATAGCTCCGGCTCGTCCTTCATCAGGACTCGCCTGGGAGCCCTGGCTTACGCTTTGCTCCTGTGGGTGCTTCGCTAAATTTCGCAAGGCTATCGCCCTTGCTCAAACGCTCAGCATCCTACGTCGCTTGAGTACGGTTGCGCACCTAACCACCGAAGCTCAGCGCTTCGCCGTTTAGGTGCTTCACACACCATGGCGGAAAACTTCGCTCGGTAAGCGCATCCAATGCGCTAAGCCGTCTTGGATTATTGGCGGTTCGCAGCTTTAGTATTTCGCTTCGTTTTACTTCGTAAAACTCCGCTCCATAAAGCTGCTCACGGAGACGGGCTCACTTCGTTACGCCCTAGCCAAAATCCGTTCGCTTGTTTTCCGTTACGCATTTTTCCCAAAGATGTTATCGAACTTTATAAAACTCTTTTCGTAACTTTTTTCTTCCTGCTTGAAGCCCAAAATCCTTGTCAAATCCTGCTTCAATTTGCCCAAGTCGTCGTAGCGCTTTAAGATGCCGTCGATTGCGATACTTACATCTCCTGTTTCTTCTGATACCACAAGGCATGCGCAATCCGGATACACCTCTGATACGCCGATTGCGGCTCTATGGCGTGTGCCATAGCGCCATGAAAGCTTCGGATCATCCGTCAAAGGCAACAAGACACCGGCGGAAATTATCTTATTATCCCTTATCACAACGGCGCCATCGTGAAGCGGTGTGTTGGGGAAAAATATAGTCAACAAAAGCTCTTGAGATATATCAGCATTGATTTTAACCCCGACATCAGACTGCGCCAAAGATGTCACATCCTTTTGAAAAACAATCAAACCGCCGGTTTTAGATTTTGAAAGATATTTAATCGTTTCAATGAGCTCTTTAATAGTGTCCACCTGCTTTGTGCTGAGGGCTTCAGAACCTGTCACAAACAATTTTTCAATCAGATTCCCTTGGCCAATATAGCCCAAAAACCTTCTTAATTCCGGCTGGAAAATGACAATCAGCGCAAAAGACACAATAGAGACCAAAGTTTTTAAAAACACCCCGAAAATATTAAGGTTAATTCTGATTAAAAGCTCCGAAATCCCCCACATTACAACAAGAACCAACGACCCGCGCACGAGGTTTTCGCTCTGCGTCCCTTTAATGAACCTTTGATAAAGGTAATATACGATAAACGCCAAAACCAGTATTTCAAAGATATTAACGCCCAAGGCGACCCTGTCCATGCCTTTAAAAAACATATTTATCTGGTGCAAAATCCCGTCAAGCGCGATATTAAAGTTTGTCGTAAAATCCATTTTAAAATCCAATCTAATCTAGTCTATATCTAATATTACATCATTTTGCACCAATTGTTCAAGACTCTGGCGCTTAACGATTTCATAAGCTTTTTTATCCTTAATCAGCACCATTGCGGGTTTTAAGGCACAATTATAATTTGATGACATTGAATAACAATATGCGCCCGTGTCAAAAACGCACAATATATCGCCCGCTTTGGGTTGATTGAGTTCAATATCTTTTATCAAAATGTCTCCGGATTCGCAGAATTTACCCGCCAGAGTGACTTTTTCGTTTTTAATTGAATCTTTTTTGTTGGCTATAGCTGCCTCGTATTTTGCCTGATACATACTCGGGCGCGGATTATCGGCCATGCCGCCATCAAGCGCTATATATTTTCTTATCCCTTCGATATTTTTTTCGCTTCCGATGGTGTAGAGGCTGACACCGGCCGAGCAGACCAAAGACCTTCCGGGTTCTATATAAAGAACAGGCTTATTGAGGTTAAGTTTTTTGCAATTGTCCTCAATTGAACTTATTATGACATTAGCAATGTCAAAAACGCTTGGGGGAGAATCTTCTTCGGTATATGTAATTCCAAGACCGCCGCCAAGGTTGATTTCGTCTAATTCAAGCCCAAAATCTTCTTTTATCATTTTAATTTTTTCTAAAACGATTTTAACCGCGTCACTATAGACTTTTGTCTCAAAAATCTGCGAACCTAAATGGACGTGAAGCCCTTTTAAAAGGATATTTTTATATTCATTTTTAATTTTTTCTATGGCATTAGGTATTTTAGTTAAATCAAAACCGAATTTCGAATCAATCTGCCCTGTTTGGATATATTCATGGGTGTGACATTCAATTCCCGGGGCGATTCGAAGGTGGATTTTTTGAATTATGTTTTTTTCTTTTGCAATCTCATTTAACAATTCAAGTTCATGAAAATTATCAACACTGATTCGATTAATCTTGTTTTCAAGCGCAAAAGTCAATTCCTGTCTGCTTTTATTGTTGCCGTTAAATGAAACTTTATCTAAATTCACTTTTGCATTTTTTAATGTATAAATTTCTCCCATCGAAACAACATCAAACCCAAAACCAAACGAATCGATGATTTTAGCGACACTTGAAGTCATAAGAGCCTTGGAAGCAAATAAAAGATTGATTTTTTCATAATTTGAAAAAGCTTTTTTATAATCAAGCGCCATTTGTTTTAATGTCTCATAATCAAGGACATAAAGCGGAGTTTGGAAAGTTTTTGCAAGCTCAACTAAGTCGACTCCAGAAATTTCCAAATTTCCTTTTTGATTAATTGATGTGTTTTTTGGGGTGATATTTTGATTGATGAATTTTTCTTCTGACATTATTTTATACCGCTTTCCGATTGATAAAAATATTGTTTTTTGCTATAAAAGATTATATCATAGAACGAATGTATTTATAAAGTTTGATTGGATGAAAAAACGAAATGGAAAATCATAAAGTTTTAAGTTTAAAAAACATTATTCTTTTTTTGGTAATCGTTGCGATAATTGCGCTATCTATCTTTGCGCTTGATATTTTAATGATGCTTTTTGCGTCTTTTGTGATAACTTGCGCGATTAATCCTCTCATCGACAAGATGGAAAAAAGAATCCCTCGAATCTGGTGCGTGACGATAATTTTGCTTTTGTTAATTTCAATAAGTTTTCTGATATTGATTCCTCTAATTACAATCTGTATCAGAGAAGCAACGAATCTTATATCGAGTTTCCCTTCGTTTTTGGATAACATCGACAAATTTTTAAATATCCAAATTTTTAATCAAAAAATCTCTGATTTTATTACATTTGATTCAATTAAAGAACCCTTAGCCCAAGGCGCACAAAAAATAATCGGAAATTCAATTGTTGCGGGCAAATGGGTTGCGAACTTTTTTACGACAATATTCGCTATTGCAATCATAGTCTTTTACTTTGCGTATGATGAAAAAAGATTGAAAGATAAATTCATCGAATTTTTCCCGAAAGACAAAAAACAAAAAGCGCTTGATATTTTTGAAAACATCGCTTCAAAAGTTGGAAACTATGTCTTTGCGCAAGGTATAGCGATGTTTTTTGTGGGGTTCATTACATTTGTTGGGCTTTTAATTTTAAGAAACGACCATGCGCTTTTGTTGGGCTTTATCACCTGCATTTTTGATATAATCCCCGTCATAGGGCCTGCTATAGCAATTGCAATTGGGCTTGTTGCAAGCAGCTCGGGCGGTGTATTATATGTAATATTAACTTTTGTTGTGTATATGATTGCGCAATGGTCGCAAAATCAATTCTTGCGCCCGATAGTATTTGGGAAATTATTAAACATGCACCCTTTATTAATAATTATATCATTGCTCATCGCAGCAAGATTCTTGGGCTTTTGGGGTGTGGTTTTAGCTCCCGCGATTGCTTGTGTTGTGTGCGTTTTGGTCGATGAATTATATCTAAAAAAGATAAATGACGAAAATAGCGAAAATCAATAGCCATGGAAAAATTCTTATACCCCAAAATCGTCGATAAAACCCCAAAATTAAACGTGTGGTTTGCTTTTGCGGCGATTGAAAGCTTTGCTATGGCGTCAGTTGGGTATTTGATAATTTTTAAGATGCTCGATTGTGACAAAGACCTTTTTGTCGAAAGAATCTATAAAGACACAAAAACGACTCTCATCGCGCCAAAAGACGTTGATTTGATGGGGTTTTCGGTTAGTTTTGAGCTTGATATATTAAACATTATAAAAATATTAAAAAAATATGATATTGCGCTTAAATCCTCTCAAAGAGATGAAAATGACCCTTTTTTATTTTGTGGCGGGCCTGTGATGATGGCAAATCCTATTCCTTATGAAGAATTTTTCGATTTTATCTCGGTATCTGAAAAAATCAGCCTGCCAAATGCCATTGAAATTATCAAAAAAAACAAAGGAAAATTATCTAAAGACGAGATTTTAAAAGAAATTTCAAAGCTTGATGGGATTTATGTTCCAAAGTACCCGAAAGAAAAAATAAAAATATTGCGCGACGAACTCAAAGACGAAATTGCCCACACGACAATATTATCGGACAAAAGCTATTTTAAAGATACATTTATAATCGAGCTTGAAAGAGGATGCCCGAAATTATGTAAATTCTGCCTTGCAAGCTGGATAAACCACCCGACGAGATTTGTTGAATATGATAAAATCATAGAAACTATCGATTTTGCGCTTTCTCATACAAATAAAATCGCGCTTTTAGGCGCTTATGTCGCGGGACATCCGGATTTTAAAAAAATCATCAATTACATTTCAAAAAAATGCGAGCAAGAGCCGATTGAACTATCAATATCGTCATTGAGAGCGGATAAAGCCGATATTGACCTTATTAAAACGCTTGTTAAATGCGGCCAAAAGACAGCTACCATTGCTCTTGAAGCGGGAAGCGAGAGACTTCGAAATTATATAAGAAAAGATTTAAGCGACGAACAAATTTTAAATACGGTTTTAACGATGAAACAAGGGGGCTTAAAAGGCGTTAAAATCTATGTTATGGTGGGTTTGCCGACAGAGGATGACGAGGATATTTCAAAATTAATTAATCTGATAAAAAAAATCAAAGACGAACTAAAAAAGATAAAACCGCCTTTTGAGATTACTCTATCCGCTTCAACGTTCATCCCCAAAGCGCACACGCCCTTTGAAAACGTCAATCGGCTTGATAAAAAAACCATAGAAAAAAGAATTAACTATCTTAAAAAAAGTTTTCATAAAATGGGGGTCGATTTTCGCCCCTCGAGCATCGATTGGGACGTAATTCAAGCGATATTATCAAGATATGACAGGCCTTTGGGAGATTTTTTAATCGATGTTACGGATGACGGCGCTTCTTTGGGTTCATTTAAAAAAACCTGGAGAAAGTATAATAAAATGGGGCTTTTGCCTTCCTTAGAAGATGCTTCGATAAATCCCATTCAAAATAAGACCAATCCGAAGTGGAATTTTATTGTAAATGAATCAAGAGATTTAAAAATGTCATTAATGTCATAAATGTCATAAAAAAAAGGGGGGGGTGTCTTTAAATATCTTTAATATCTTAATATCTTTAAAGGGGGCAATAAAAAAGGTCTTTTCAACCTTTTTTAGAGTGAGAATAAGGGAAAAAAGACCTTCAATGACATCAAAACTCATTTTGGGAGTTTATAGGGAATAGGAGGAAATTATAATAGATTGGCTTGGTTAATTATGGAGAGGTTTGTTAATTGCGTGTCCAGTGTGCTATAGGGGTTTATATATCCTGAAGAATTGTTCTTTTCAAAGTCGACATATAATTCTTCGACATAATCTTCAAGATCGGTCATTTCTTTTTCAAGTTCTTCGTCGTTCATCCCCAAGGTGAGCTTTTGGAGTTCTTCTTTAATGTCTTCAATGTCGTCTTTAGGGTCAGGGTTGAACGATAAATTTAATTGATACATCAAATCTGCCCATGGACGGTCGGAATAGGGTATTTCTTCTTGTGTGTTTTGGGCTTCTTCTTCGCTTTGGGCTTTTTTTAATAATGCAATATTGAGTTCTTCATCATCAGTCGGCGTCAAACCGTATTCTCGCATCTGTTTTTCAATGTCAGAAGTTTTTTTAGAGCGGGAATTGTTGTTTATCTGATAATAGTACTCGTATAAAGAAACACTACCTATTGCATTTATTGACATGGTTACTCTATCCTTCGTGCTTATATTTCTTAAATTCCACGATTTTTAGAAAAATAACAAAAATCTATGCGGATTTAGATTTTAGATGTATAATAAAATTCCAAAATATTTTTTAAAGGAATGAAATATGAACGAATTGTATGAGCAATTGCTTTTTGAAGCAAAAAAAGCATGCGAAAAATCCTATAGTCCCTATTCAAATTTCCCCGTCGGCGCTTGTGTTTTATATGAAAGCCAAAATAAATACACGGGCTGTAACGTCGAAAACGCAAGCTACGGTTTATCTCTGTGTGCCGAGAGAAACGCAATATCAAGCGCTATATCCGATGGTGAAAATTCAAAAATACTGGCTATCGCCGTCTATTCACCAAAACAAAAGAAGTGTCTGCCTTGCGGCGCTTGCAGGCAATGGATTGATGAATTTGCGCTAAATAATAAAGAAACTAAAATAATCTTAGAAGATGATGACTCAAAACCTTTAGTGTTAAGCCTGGAAGAAGTTTTTCCTTTAGGATTTAAAATGACGAATAATAATTAAATTATTCGTCAGTCAAAATTTGTTTCAATTCAATATCAGGTTTGCCCAAAACTCTTACCAGTTCAAGCACCGATGCTTTCATCTGGCATTTTTGACTTGAGTTATTGAAAAAGTCCGTATAAAAACAACCTTCGCAATTACAACCTCTTTTATAGCATTCTATTGCAGTTTGTGTCCATCTTCTCACTGCAGTTGCTCTGCCAAAATCTCTACTTTTTAACACTTTATAAACTCTCCCACAATATCTGGCTTCTAAGGATTAATAAGGGCGAAAATGCCCGTTGCGCCTTAGCAATAATTTTATTATAGCCATTAAGGTTTAATTATCAAGCAAATATTTGCCAATTATTACGACAATTTACAATCATGGTAAAACCTGTTATATCCGTATTTTTGCGTTTTGAGGCATTGTTAAAACCATGAATTAACATGGTTTTAGCTTTTGGGGTTTTGCCAAACCCATGCCAGACGCATGAAACAACTATGTTTTAAAATTGTAAAAAGTGTAAATAAATGTAAACAATGGTGTTTTTGGGGCATGCCTCTAACTATTAATTTTTATTAAATAATTAAATAAAATATAAGGCACAATAAGATAAAATGTGATTTAATAAATGTTATGAAACAATTAAGCGTTAATGATATAAAAATTGCAAAGCCCGATTTAGAAATTGATGATGGATTAACAAAGACGAAAAAGATTGCAAATTGGCTTGTGGAATGGATTAAATATTCTCTTGAAAGAGGTTATGTCGAGCTTGGGGATATGATTCCTTCAAAATATGACCTTGCACAATATTTAAACGTATCGAGCGCAACGGTTCAAAATTCAATCCACCAAGTCTGCGACTATGGCTATTTAATTTCAAAACAATCAATCGGGACAATTATTTGCGACATTTATTCAAAAGATATAAAAAACCAAGATGACCTGTATAAAATTTCATATAACGAATATAAAATCAAAAAATATTTTATAGATGAAGATATTCCGCTTAATGAGCCTATTGCGCCAATTAGCGTCATTGCAGATATTTTAGAGATTTCTCAAAACACTTTGAGATATGCTTTATCGAATTTTGAAGAAAAAGGATATTTCAAAAAAAATATAATCAGACAAAAAAGGTATCAGTGGGTTTATATTAAAAAACTCACTCTCACAAAAGAAGAAACGGAAATTTTTTCAAAAAACGACAATCCGACTCTTTCCAATCAATTGGTCGAAAAACTTCAAAAATACATCGAAAGAAAATATAAAACGGGGCGAAAAATCCCTCCCAATTCTTCTTTTGCAAATATGTTCAACGTCAGTATCAAAACGATTAATGATGCCATGAAAGTTTTAAATGCAAAAAAAGTCATCCTCGCAAGGCGGGGAAGATACGGCACAATCTACATCGGCGCCCAAAATGAGCAAATTGAAAAAAGTGATGAAAAAAAACCAAAAATTCCCCAAAATTATGAATATGCTTGGAAAAAAGCGCTCGATAGATTAAAAAAATATCTCGTTGAAAGACAAAAAATCGGCAACAAGCTCCCGCCCATAAGAAAACTTGCAAAAGTCTTGGCTGCAAACCCAAACACCGCAAGGCGCGCAGTCAGAGAATTGTACATAAGAGGTTATCTCGTCTCAAAAAGAGGCAAGAAGGGAGGGATTTTTGTCCTTGAATTACCGAGACTCGAAAACGATTCATACAAATGGATTGCGCTGAACCCCGATGTTTTAAGTTTTGATAAATAGAAAATATAAACATGCTGTTAATTTTAAGCATTTCATTGTATAATTTAGCTGTAATTACAACTTAAATTTTTGGAGAAGATTAAATTGTTTGATTTCAATTGCGACATGGCACAAGGTTATGGGATTTATCAAAATAATGCCGAATTTGAAATTGCTAAATATGCCAGTTCAATCAATATTTCCGCAGGTTTTCATGCGGGTGACCCCATAAACATCCAAAAAGCGCTCTGTTTTGCAAAAGACCATAATGTCTCATTAGGCGCTCATATAGGCTATTGCGACATCCAAGGCTTTGGAAGACGCGAAATGAAGCTTGATGAAGACGAATTAAGTGCATTAATAATCTATCAAGTCGGAGCATTGATTAGCTTTGGAAAAACTTCCGATTTGATTTTTGAACACGTAAGATGCCACGGAGCATTAAAAAATCTCTTAAATACGGATGAAACTGCCGCAAAAACAATAGCTTGCGCTATAAAAAGAATTAACCCATGGCTTAATTTGTTCGTTCAAAATATCGAAACAAAACAAATTGTACAAAACGTCGGAATTAAGGCTGCGCTTGAATATGAATTTGATTCTCAAAGCGATATGGAAAAAATTAAACAACTTCAATATGTGCCTCAAACGATTCATTTTCGTTCCCTTGAGGACATCAAAAGGGCGCATGAAGTGATTAATCCGACTCCGATAAATTATAATAGAGTCCAAAGTCAAATATAGAAGGCAATATAATGAAAATTTTCGATAAAAAAGTTAAGATGCCAAAAGATGCAATCTGGCTTCTGCCGGGGCTGAAAGTTAAAAGATGGTTTTTGTTAAGCGCGCTGGGGTCTGTTCTTGGCGCAATCGGGATAACTTTTTTGTTTAAGCTTGAGCCTTTATTTTATATTGTCCAATTGGCAAAAAATCTTGTGCAGATTGTTTCTGCGGAATTTATCGGCGCTTTGTTGATTGCTTTTGGCGTGATATTATTCATTCTCGCCTGGAAAAAGACGAATTTTTCTTTGCTTGACGTCAATGGCGAAAACGCAGCAAGAAAACAAGATGCCCTAAGAGAAGCGATATACCGCAAAATGAAGCTTGACCATGGGCCCAAAATCGTCGCTATCGGGGGAGGAACGGGGTTATCCACTTTGCTTCGCGGATTAAAAAAAATTACAAATAATATAACAGCTGTTGTAACAGTGGGTGATGACGGCGGTTCATCGGGCAGATTAAGAGAGCAAATGGGCGTTTTACCCCCCGGAGATATAAGAAACTGTATCGCGGCGCTCGCCGATGATGATGATATTGTGACAAAACTTTTTCAATATCGCTTTAAAACAGGCGAAGGGCTTGAAGGCCACAGCTTTGGGAATCTTTTTATTACCGCAATGACGGCTATTTGCGGGGATATGGTGTCTGCTATTAAAGAATCATCAAAAGTTCTTTTGATTCGAGGAAGGGTATTACCTTCAACGTGCGACGATATGAAGCTTTATGCCAAAATGGAAGATGATTCAATCGTTCGAGGCGAAAGCAATATCCCAAAATCAAACAAAAGAATAATGAGACTATACTGCGAACCTGCGAATTGCAAAGTGACACCGGATGTCGTTGAAGCAATATTAGGGGCGGATTTAATAGTCATTGGCCCCGGCAGCCTTTATACATCAATCATTTCAAACTTTTTGGTAAAAGATATTACAAAAGCGGTTTGGCGCTCTAATGCAAAAAAAATCTATGTTTGTAACGCAATGACGCAAGTGGGCGAAACGGATAATTATTCGGTCTCTGACCATATCAAAACAATTTTTGACCATGTGAGAATTGAAGAAATTGACGACAGCAACAAAAACTTCTTTGATGCGGTTTTGGTTAATAATTCTTTCCCCTTCAATCTCGCTCAAAAATATGAACAAGCGGGGTCATTGCCTGTGGACATTGATTTAGCGGAGATAAAAAAACTCAATGTCGAAGTTGTCCAAAGAAATTTGCTTGAAGACAACAAAAGCGGATATGTGCGCCACAATTGCTCAAAAGTTGCAAAAGCGATTTATTGTTGGTATAAAAAAAGTAAATAATTTCATATAAAAAATTAGATGGATAATGATAACAGGGTAGATGAGAAAAAGTATTCAAAAAATACAAAATTTCAAAAAAGAGGGCAAAAAAATTACGGTTTTGACTGCCTACGATTTTTCTACCGCAAAATATATTGATGCTGCAGGGGTGGATATTATCCTTGTGGGCGATTCATTGGCTCAAGTGGCGCTTGGGTACGATAGCACAACCGATATTGGCATGGATGAGATGCTTGTTTTCACTCGTGCGGTATCGCGCGGGGTTAAAGATGCACTATTAGTCGCTGATATGCCGTTTATGAGCTTTCAAGTGGATAAAGTGGAAACAATGAAAAACGCCTGCAAATTAATTAAAGCGGGCGCAAATGCCGTTAAAATGGAAGGAAGCTCTGATTTTGTAATTGATAATATAAAACATCTTACCCAAAACGGCATCCCTGTTATGGGACACTTGGGTTTTACCCCGATGAATGTTAATACCATTGGCGGAAACAAGGTGCAAGGAAAAGACGCCGATAAAACAATAAATATTTTAAAAGATGCGCTGAAGCTTCAAAGTGCCGGGTGTTTTGCGCTCGTTTTAGAATTAATGCCCCTTCAATCGAGCCAATTTATTTCCCAAAGATTAAGAATTCCCACTATCGGAATCGGCGGCGGAAAGTTCTGTGACGGGCAGGTGCTTGTATCTGATGATTTATTAGGGAAATATGACAGATTTAAACCAAAGTTTGCAAGACAATATTCAAGCTTGAAAGACATTATATTTAATGTTGCAAAGGCGTATTGTTCGGATGTGGAAAACGGAGTGTTCCCAAGCATAAAAGAGTCATTTGTGCTTGATAACGAGGAGATAGAGAAACTTGAAAATTATAAATAACATTAAGGAATTAAAAGAAGAAATTAAAATCTTAAAAAGGAAAAATTCATCCATTGGCCTTGTCCCTACAATGGGCGCGCTTCATAACGGTCATAAATCACTAATAGAAAGGGCAGTTAGCGAAAACGAAGATACAATCGTGTCTATTTTTGTAAACCCTATTCAATTTGGGGTTAATGAAGATTTAGACAAATACCCAAGGACATTGGATAATGACCTTGAATTATGCAAAAACGCAGGTGTTAGTATCGTCTTTTGCCCAAGCATCGAAGAAATGTATCAAGGGATAGATAAAAACGATTTAACCTTAATTTGTCCTCCCTATTGCGTTTTAGATAAATTATGCGCAAAATCAAGAAACGGGCATTTTGACGGGGTCTTAAGCGTTGTTGCTAAATTGTTCAATTTGACCCATGCGACAAAAGCGTATTTTGGGCAAAAAGATGCTCAACAATTATTTATCGTTAAAAAAATGGTAAAAGACCTCAATTTTGATATAGAAATAATCCCTTGCCCCATTGTTCGAGAGCAAGACGGTTTGGCATTATCGAGCAGAAATAAATATCTAAATCAAGATGAAAGAAAAATTGCTCTGAATATTTTTAAATCGCTTGAGGGTGCAAAAAAACTTGTAAAAATGGGTATAAATGACCCTAAAAAAATCGTCGATAATTCTTTGATGCTGATGAAAGAAATGGATGTTGAATATATCGAATTTGTGGATATTGAAACATTTGAAATCCAAAGTGAAATCAACAAAAACACTTTAATGCTGATTGCTGCCAAAACTCCAATCAGTAAAACAAGATTAATCGATAATATGATGATATGCGAATAATAAGTAAAACAATATATTTTCTTGTATCACTTTTACAGATGTTTTTGGCACTGTATGCTTTTTCGTGCCTTTTTTGCTGGATTGGGCAATTTTTTAATTATGAATTATATGAAATATTAGATAGTTATTTGGGTTTTTTCCCGAAATTCATCGACTCAAAATACACTTATGACGTGCTTTTAAACGGCGTTGAAACAACGACGGGGTATTTAATTGCGGCTCTAATTTGTGCAATAGTGGGATTTAACCTCAAAGACAAAATCGAAAAAGTCCGGCTATGGGATTTAAAAGTTCAGCAAAATTATCTTGAAAAAAATATTAAAAAAATCTTTAAACAAGAAGCAATTAAAAAAAGCCAAGAAATAATCGAAGAAAGGAAAGATTACAGGCTCTATGCGCTTTTTGAAATTGTTCTTGATACACAAAGCTATAATAACATAAGCAAAGAAAAGCTTGCGCCCTTAAAGCTTAAATATACCAATATGATGGCGGAAAAATTAAAAGAAAAATACAAAAAAATCAATTTCATCCTTGATGATAGGATTTTTATGACGATAAATGATTTTCGCGACTTTGATTCTTTGATTTATGATATGAAAAAAATCTATCGCGTTTTTTATAATCTTGATGAACAAAGGTCGATTGAGACGAATTTTCTTTTTTCTTTTTGGTGCGACACGATTTCTAAGGGCCGAAGCTATGCACTTATGCTGTTACAAAGGATTAATGACTTAAGAAATCTAAATAAAATTTTGCTTGATATTAATGTCAAGAAAAATTGCTCTTTTGAACAAAATTCAAATTTCTATTTTATTCCCTTTGGAATTGTCAAAGTGGACGATGTTGAAGACTATACAAAAGATATGGATATTGAATTATTTAAGCTCCAATCAAAATAAGCCCTGAAAATAATCTTATCTCAAGCCCAATTTGCCAATCGGGACGATATATTGGTCTAATCCTACAATATTGGGCAATTCTTCGCCGTTTACATCAAAAAATATCAGCCCGCAGCTGTTTGTTTGGCTTCTTTTTTCATACATCGAAGGGTTATAGACGGTCGATTCCGTTGTGGTGCAGTTTTTGTTTAATTTAAGAGCAAAATATGACCTGTCTTTCAAGACATAACCTTGCGTAAAGCTCGATGGCTTAAGGCTTGCGACATTTTGCCCGAGATAGTTTTTTAATTGTGCGGATTTATATGTCGCGCTCACGGTTGCATTTCGGGCGGGAATCAGATATTTTTTATAGGCTGAAATGAGCTTTGAGTCGGCGCCTGAATCCACTATGGAATAAGTTTTATTTGAATCATCCAAGAGATTTAAAAAAGAATAGCTCTTTGTTTTTTTGAGCAAAATTTGCTTTGTCGCATATTCCATTTGAAGATAATAGTTCAATCCCGCCTTTTTTAAAGCATCGTTTTTAATGTCGTTCGGGCGCATCACAGCCATCAAAGCAACGCTGAATATCCCCACGAGCATCGCGGCGATTAGCGATTCAGCCAACGTAAAAGCGCTTTTTTTATGACTATTCAGCAAACATAATTCCTTCATTGCCCAAGGGGAAGATGAATCTGTCTTTTCCGATGACATTTGGTTCATCGTCTCCGTTAGTGTCGACATATATTATTCCTCTTGTCGGAGTTACTTTATAATTGCTTGCTTCGCCCGGGAATCTTGTTTCTGTTTCAGTGGTAGTATTTTTAATTAACATACAAGCGCCGTCTTTTAAATAAAATGCGTTTGCCGGAGAATTTGCATCGGCTGCGCTATAGCAGAATGAACCCGAGCCGATTGTTTCTCTTGTTGCGGTTAAGAATCTTTTATATAAAACACCAAGGGAATTTGGATCTTTTTCGGCTGCAAAGGTAGTAGAGGTATTGGGTTTATACAATGTATCCATTGTTCCGTTTTGAGAGTTATTGATTAATATTTGCGTTGTTGCCGTGTCAATTTCAGATAAAACTTTTTTTGCAAGAATTTTTAAACCTTTGTCTTTAAATTCCGAAGGTTTTAATGTTGTAATCATGATTGTTGCGATGATACCTAATATTGTCATAACAAGGATTGCTTCCGCCATCGTGAAAGCTCGTTTTTTATTTATCATCATGCTTTATTCTCCTTATCTTTTTGTTCTTCTGTTTCACCGGTGCCTTAATTTTCGACATTATTATTGTCATATTCAACTCCCCTTTTGCCGATTGGGATGATGAATTGGTCGGAACCTAATTTATTTGGCTTTTTAAGTGCATTTATATCAAAAAACACCGAACCGCAAACGTTATCTATGCTGTAGCTTTCGCGATAGCCCGGCGGGAAGGTGTTTGTTTCCGTTGTTGCACAAGAACCATATAATCTAAAACCTATTAACACTCCGTCATTTGTCACATAAAAGCCGGAATATGAGTTTTTGAGCGAAAAGCCGATTGATTTATTTTGATAGTTTTTAATGTCGTTTGAAAAATATGTGTCGCTCAGTTTGACCGTGGCATCAGTGTTTGCCATAAATTTTCTGTAGATTGAGGCGATTCTTGTGACCGCACCTTCGTCTTCAATTGAAAAATATGTGCCATCGTCATCTTTTAATCTTAAATAATCATCTAAAGTTGCATAGTTGAGCAAAATTTGAATTGAAACTTGGGTTAAATTGGCAATTGTTTTGTTTGCCATTGTTTCCCAGGCTTTTCTGGAATAGTTTTCGCTTTTCATTTGCGGAATTGTAATTGCGGCAATGACCCCTATTATTACAAGAGTTATCAACGCTTCCGCTAATGTAAAAGCGTTACGTTTTTTAATATAGCTTTCGTTTAGTTTTTTGCCGAACTTTTTAATACGTTTTTTAATTTGCACACGGGCGCTTTTTGAAAAAAATTTTTCCATCAATCTCAATTTCTTTTCGTAAACTCGCTATTTTTTTATAACTCGCTATTATATTTTAGCCCAAAATTGTCTTTTTGTCTAATGAAATTTGATTTTAAAATCGTTATTATAATAATGAACCGAATATTTTCCTGCTAATATTAGTTGAGAGTCTTATTATAAGACAGCATGGCAGGTATATTATAAATTAAATATTCGGTTCTTTGATTAAAAAATAGTATCGTAAATTTCAAAAAGCATGGTTAAGTCTTTTTTTTCAATTGCGTTTTGAATCGTTTCATTAATCGTTTGCAGTTGTTGCGGTGCCGGTTTTTTAATGTTTTGCGGCAAAAGTATTTTTACTGTGGCGTCGCAATTTACAAACCCTTCATTTAAAATAAGGAAGTTTTTATATGTTTTTAGGATGTTAAGGTATTTTTCGTTTGTTTCATAGGGTTTGTTGAGATAGTATTTTGAATCTTTGGGGAGATTTTTTTCGATTAATTCGATTAAAAAATTAATCTCATTTGTATATTCTTTTTCTTCGCAAGTTTCGCCTAAGAGCATGTTGCCTTCGATTTTTTTGTCAAATTGTTTGATGAAGCATGCCCACAAAAGACAACCCAAATAAAAAGAAATGTTAATTTTTAATAAGTTTTCAATTTTTCTTAGGGTGTGGGGAAAATTTATTTTTTTGAGTTTTACATTTTGTATTGCACAAAATGTATAATAGACGTAACCTATTTGCCCGATAGAATCAAGCACAATCGGGGCAAAGCCCGGGTCAAATTTTATCGAATCATTTTTCATAATTATATATTTTAACTTAAATAAACAAAAACGATGAAATTTGAATTTATGTTAAATTTAGCGCATACTTATAGTATAAATTCTTTACATCAAAGAATTTTTAAAATATAGTAAAGAAAAGAATTATTAAGAGGGCTGATAAGTGGATAAGTTCAAATTAGATAACTATAACAGACAACCTGCTGAATATCCGAGATATTCGTCAAATGCTAATATCAAAGTTGTTGGTGTTGGCGGCGGCGGAGGAAATGCCGTTAATCGAATGATAGCGTCCGGATTAAGCGGTGTCGAGTTTTGGGCAATGAATACCGATGCTCAAGTTCTTGAAATGTCCAGTGCTCAAAAGAAAGTTCAACTTGGAACAAAACTGACAAACGGCCTTGGTGCAGGGGGAAATCCTTCCGTCGGCGAAAAAGCAGCGGAAGAATCGCGAGAAGATATTACAGTTGCGCTCGATAGCGCAGATATGGTTTTTGTCACTGCCGGCATGGGTGGCGGAACAGGAACTGGAGCAGCTCCTGTTGTCGCTAAAATCGCCAAAGAAATGGGCGCATTGACAATCGGCGTTGTTACAAAACCTTTCAAATTTGAAGGTAAAAAAAGACTTGCTCAAGCTTTAGCAGGGCTTGAAAAATTAAAAGAAAATGTTGACGCGCTAATCGTCATTCCGAACGATAAATTGATGGAAGTAGTCGAAAGAAGAACGACATTTAAAGACGCATTCAGCGTTGTTGATGAAGTGTTATTAAGCGGTGTTCAAGGTATATCCGATATTATCCTTGTCGGCGGTTTGATAAACGTCGATTTTGCCGATGTTAAGACAATCATGCAAGCTTCGGGAAGCGCATTGATGGGCATCGGTAAATCATCAGGCGAAGGTAGAGCTCTTGAAGCTGCTAAACTTGCAATTGATTCAAAACTTCTTGAATGTTCAATTAACGGCGCAACCGGTATTATCATGAACGTCACGGGCGGCCCGGATATGACATTGTTTGAAGTTAATGAAGCCGCAAGCGTTATCCATGATGCTGTTGCAGATGATGCGGAAGTCATCTTCGGTGCTGTTGTTGACGATAGAATCCAAGGAGAAATTCAAATCACCATCATTGCAACAGGTTTCGAGCTCAAAAACGGCGAAGTCGCACCTCCTTCTTCGTCTTCTCAAACGGCAGATAATAAACTTTCTGCGGCAGGATTGTTCGGCGGTTTTAGCCCAAATCCTTCAATGAGCTCATCTTCGTCACAATTCCCGTTTGCAATGCCTCAAAATACGCAATCTTCCGATGATAAATCGCGAGAAACGGCTCCGCACACTTCTTCTCGCTCGTTGGAAATTCCGGAATTTTTAAACCCGAAGAATAGATTGTAGAAACAGATTTCATTTTCAATTTCCATATATTAAAAGGTTAAAGTATCAACGCACTTCTTGATAAGTCGGTTTATCGATTCTGTCGGGAAGTGTGTTTATTGTCGGGGCTAAGGCTGCGTGTTTTGCGGGCGGATGGCCGGGTGTGTGAGTTGGCGGGTGAGGTGTTGGGTGGTTGGGTGGTTGGGTGGTTGGATGAATAGCTGAGCGGCCGAGCTGCTGTATTTTATTTGGGTGGCGGATGGATGAGTGTGCAATGGGTTGTGTGTGAACAGCCGGACATGGGCGGTTTGGTGGGTGAGTTGTTGGATGGCTGGGTATGGGCAGTTGGATAGCTGGGCGGGTGAGTGTTTGAGTGGCTGAGCATGGGCAGTTTGGTGTTTGGATAGATTGGCATGGGCAGTTTTGCGGGGTGGCGGGTGAGGTGTTGAGTGTAGACGACCGGCACTTGCACAAAAGTCTATAGATAAAAAATGAAAGTCCTTGGAATGAGGGCCTATAGACAAAATTTTTGCACAAAAGCCTATAGACAAAAGCAAAAGTCCTTGGGAAGAAAATCTGCAAATGACAATGTTTGGCAATGGTCTATAGACAAAAGCATCTGCTACTACTGTATTTGCGCGTATGCAAGTATTCTAATTAAGGTCTATGGTTGAATGTGCTTGAATAAAAGACTATAGATAAAAAATAAAAATTCTTGCGACAATAGTCTATAGACAAAAGTATTGT
The DNA here is from genome assembly GCA_947624685.1 of Candidatus Gastranaerophilales bacterium. GTDB lineage: Bacteria > Cyanobacteriota > Vampirovibrionia > Gastranaerophilales > Gastranaerophilaceae > RUG14156. The sequence goes on from CANQLJ010000011.1 coordinate 18,319, forward strand.
GGCGATCGCATTTGCACAATAATCTATAGACAAAATTTTTACACGAAAGCCTATAGCCAACAATCCCGAAACAACAATCCCAGACAACCTTTGAACAATAATCTATAGACCAAAGTCCCAATACTACAGCGTTTATAGAATAACTTATAGCCAAAAGTCCCCACCACGCAATCAAATACTAAAATTATATAAAAGTTTACAGATAAAACCCTTTAAACCAAGCCCTTGCGGCAACAATCTATAGGCCAAAGCCCCAATACTACAGCGTTTATAGAATAACCTATAGTCAAAAGCCACAGTTTACAGATAAAACCCTTTAAAATCAAAGCCCTTACGGCAACAATCTATAGATAAAAAATGAACGCATTTTGACAAAATGCCTTTAAAATTAGGACTTTGAACGGTGGCCTATAGATAAAAGTCCTAAGGTGGTGTTTTAAAGCAAAAGTCTATATCCAAAACCCCCATTCTACAATGTTTCAAGAATAACCTACACCCAAAATCCCCACCCCACAATAAATCACAACCCCCAAACAAAACCTGCAAAACTTTGCGCAATAAACAAACAAAAAATTTGCGTCTGGCGCGATTCGAACGCGCGACCTATCCCTTAAAAGGGGAGTGCTCTACCTGCTGAGCTACAGACGCAAAATACTTAAATGAATTTGTATAAATTATCGATTTGCGAGCGAAAAGAAATTTCTGACCGCCTTTTTAATATAACAAGAACAAAATTTCACGTCAAACACTTTTTTACAATTTTTAAACATAATCTTTTTTCTAGCCAATCGGATATTCAAAAAATCTTTAAAATTTGATATTTTTCTTTTAAAACAAAGGCTAAAATTATGTTAAATCGCGTTTTTTTAATAATTTTTTTATTCATTTTCTCTTTTTTACTATTGCAAAATAAATCCATGGCGCAAAACAATAACCTCAACTGCGACTTGTGCCCGGAGGATTCAATAATCGATGATGATGAATATTTCGTTTATAACGAATGTTATTTTGATAAAAAATATCGAAAACTAAAGCTCTCCTTGTGTCTTGATGAGATTCAGGAGGAACATATAGATAATATTTATCGAAATTTCAAGGCGGATATGGAAAACCTCCACCTTAAATATCGAATTTCAAAAAACAATCTGCTTGATTTTCTTGAATGTAACTGTTCAAAAAAGGACATTAACTGTGCAAAATATGAGCTCAAAGAGATTAAGCATTTTGCAAAAGAGAAATTAAAAGACTATAGGGAAGATTTAAACGACAATTTAAGTTCAAAACAAAAAAGAGAATTGAGAAAATTTATAAGAAACGAAAAAAAGAAAACCAAAAAAATCCTCAAGTTTGCTTCCGTCTATAAGCTTCCTTGCGCAAATTGCTGCAAATTAAACACTCCATAATAAAAAATTTTCCCGCTGTGAGATTTCTCATAGCGGGAAAGTTGATTTTGATTCAGCTAATATTGCGTCGTATATAATTTTGCCATTGCTCCCATTTTGCCCATAAATTCCATAACATTTTGATAGCCAAATTTCTGCAGAGCTTGAGCATAAGTCGTATTCGGCGATTTCATAAATTCATAGATGACTTTGAAATCTTCACGGATACCGTCTTTTGCAATGTTTGCAATATTAGTTTTAATTGTTTGCCATTTGCCTTGTCCGTCGGCAAATTTAACTCTGTTTGCAATTTGGTTGCCCGTATTAGTACCTTGAAGTTTTGTTTTGACTTGGCCGAGGGGAAGCTGTTTTGCCAGATTATCTCTTGTTTGAGCAAGTGCTTTAAGCTCATCTGTTTGCCCGTTTTTAACCGTTTCAAGGTATTTGTTTGCCGCATTAATTGCATTTTCATTTTGCGATTTTTTTGCTGCTTCAAGACTTTTTTGCGCTTGTTCAAGCTGTTTTTTATAAGTTTGCTGATAGTTTGATTTTGCTTTGTTGTAATTTTTCCTTGCATTACTTATATCGTCCAATTTGTCCATATATTGCTTAGCTTCGTCGCTGCCATAGGCCCTTTTCGAATTAACTTCCTGCAAGAGCTCTTGTTCCGTTTTATCACCTTTATATGTGCCGTTTTTATATTTATTAAGGTCTCTTTGAGCTTTTCTGTAGCTTGCAACTTCTTTTGCGGTATTAAATGCGCTTGCCGCGTCGGCTTTAAATCGTGCATAGCCGTTTTTGGTTGAACTTAGAGCATCTGACCCTAATGCTTTAATTTTATCGAGCGCTGTTGCGCTATCATCAAGGCTCGATAGGCCTTTTGTGCTTGTAGAAGTTGCTTTAATACCTTTGATTCCGGCTTTAACACCATAAGCACTTGCCACAGCCGTAAGACCGCCGTCACCCACTGCTTCCCAGTTTTGTTTTGCTTCGGCATCGGTTTTTGAGCTAAATGCTTTAACGACGCCTTTGCCCATCTTGAATAAGCCCGAACCGACGCCTATTGCGCCAAGGCCCGCAATGACCGCCGGGAAATAAGGTGCCGCAATCACCAAAGCTGCGCCGCCTGCGACGGTTAAAAGCGTTTTACCAAGGCTAAAGTGCCCGTCGCTATCCGTAAATAGTCCGGTTACCGTTTTAACCGCACCTTTTAGAGCACCTTGGACAACGTTTGCTGCCGCATTAAAAAACCCGATGTGACCATCGTCTTTGCCGTCTGTGCAATAGTTTGTGTCGCCATCCAAGAATCTTTGAAGCTCTGTCTTATTCTCATCAAAAAGGCTCTTATCGTACGCCGAAGCATCCGCTGTGTCTGCGCGATAAGACGTGTCATAGGATGAAAAATAATTTTTTGCATACAAATAATCATTCACCATGTTCTCATAGTCTATCCCTAGTGTCATAGATGTACTATCCTCCCTTAAAAATTAATAATATTAACCCCTATAATTTAATAAAGTTATTTGAGCTTGTTTTGTTGCGCCAAAGTATATACAATATTAAGTTTTGTTAAATTATTCAAAAAATTATCCCTTCGGATAGTAATTTTTTTAAACCAAAATGATAAAAATAATTGAATTGAATTTAATTTAATAAGGAGAAAAAAATGCAAAACTATGTATGCAACCTCTGTGGATATATCTATAAACCAACTGAGCACGATAATGTCGATTTTGAAAATCTTGATGAACAGTGGCAATGCCCGATATGTATGGCAAGCAAAGATGACTTTAGTCCGATAGAATAAAATACTGGAAAAAAAATTATTTTTGAGGTTTTATATTATTGAGCCGAAAAAAATCAAGATAAATATGCAAACAGAAAACAAAATATATCCTAATTTTAAATCATACAGCCAGTATCAAAGAGAGCTCAAAACTCAAAAAGCAAACAACAAAATACCATCTAAAAGACAGCTTGCGCCGCTTTTGGGTTCTGCTTTGGGTGTGGGGCTTAGTTATTTTGCCGCTTCAAAATTACCCAAAAAACAAAACGGATTTTTAGAAGCCTTAAAAGTAATTATGATGGCTTTTGGGGCTAATATCGGAGGGATTTTGGGAGCAAATGCCGCTTTAGATCATACCAACCCTAAAAACGCGATAAAACAACAAAAGAAGCTAAAAGAAGCCTCTTTTCAGATAATGAACATCAGTATCCCGATGATTCTTGTGAGCTCGAGCCTTGAATTATGTAAACACGTCAAAAAATTAAACAATAACCCTTCAAAAATAATAGGTTCAATTGTTTCAATGGTGACGGGGGCATTTTTGGCTACAAAAATCACCAATCTCACCAAAGAAAAGCACGAAGAAAAAAGAAAATACACTTTCAAAGATACATTTGCCAATGTTGATGACATAGCGGCAACAATCGTTATCGGCTTTCCGCAGTTTGAAAAATTAAATCTTGTTGCAAAATCACTTTTGCCCTTCATCTATACCTATAGCGGCTATAGAGCGGGAAGCAAGGAATAGTCTGCTTTTTATAGTTTTAGATAAAATGCGGTTTTTGCCAAAACTTTATTTTAATATTTTAAATTACTTTTCAAGTTATTTTTCAGCTCCATTATTTTTAAATACGAGTTATCAATGTCTTGAAGGTTGATTGTTCCTTTTTTAACGCCTTTTTTGACGATTTTTTTATATTTTTTGACTAAATTTTTATCATAAAAATCAAGATTATTTGAAAAAAGCAAAATATTAACCCCCGCGCCGATAGCTTTTTCTACTATTGTTTCAAGCTCATAGCTATCTCTGATTGCTCTCATATCATAGTCATCGCTTATTATAACGCCTTTAAAACCAATGGAATTAATGATTAAATCATTGATTGTTTCTTTCGACAGGCTCGCGGGGTAGGTTTTATCGAAATTAGAATTAAAAATATGCGACACCATCACGCTATTGAGCTTATTTAAGTCCGATAAATCATAATAGGGCATAATTTCATCTTTTAAAAAAGTGTCGGTCGAATCGGCAAAACCTTTGTGCGTGTCGGATTTTGTCGAACCGTGCCCCGGGAAATGTTTCAAGGATGTGATTATATTTTCTTTGTTCATTTCTTCAATAAATATTCTTGAATAGTTTGAAACGGTTTTATAGTCGCTTCCGTAGCTTCTTTGTTTTTGTGAAATTATGGATTCTTTTTCAATATCCAAATCGACGCAAGGCGCAAAGTTATAGTTAAACCCAAGCGAATTAAGGGTTTTTGCCATTTTTTGATATTCTTTTCTCGCCTCATCATTGTTCAGTTTTGAGACTTCTTTTGCACTTGGAGATTTATAAGGGTCATTGTTTTCATCAAAATCAAACCTTTGGACAAGCCCGCCTTCGTTATCTATCGCGATAAAGGGCGTGGTTTTTGATGATTTTAAAAGGGATTGGTTCATTTTAATCAGGTTATCGCGCGAAGATATGTTTCTTTTAAAATAAATGACCCCTGAAATGTTGCCTTTTTTAATCTCAGAGCGCACTTTTTTAAAGTTTTTATCTTTTATATTGTCCCCTAAAAACCCGATTATTATCATTTGGCCGATTTTTTCATCGAGCGAAACATCTTTTGCACAAGCGATGCCGTTTTTAAAAAGAAAGGGCAAAATGAGAAATAACAAAAATAATGGAAATAGCGGGGGAAAATTTTTTCTATTCACTTTGGCTGTCGCTTTCTTCTCGAATTGTTTTTTGTTTTTTCTTATCCAAAATGATTAATTTTCTAAGTGTTTGGTTGTTGACCTGTCCGCCGATTAAAAGAATTATCGAAGAATAATAAAGCCAAACCATCAAAATTGCAAATGTCCCGATTGTTCCATAGACTTTGTTATACGTTCCAAGCGCGTTAATATATAGCGAAAAAGCCCATGAGCCCAATAACCAAAACACGCAAAAAAACAGTGCCCCGGGGATGACGCTTTTTCTTTTTTTGCTAAAGTCTCTTGCGGGCAGAACATAATAGTTAATTAGCGCAAGCAAAAACAGAGTCAAAAACGCCATCGGCCATCTTAAAATCAAGATTCTTTCAACAATATCAGGCGAAATTGAAAGATAGACGGCGATGAAATTTAATATCACTTTCCCTAAGATAATTAAGTTGATGCTAATAAAAAGGAAAAATGTGTTTACAAAAACCATCAAAATTGACAGCAATCGAACTTTTAAAAAGCTTCTGTTTTCTTGAATGTGATTTGCGCGATTTAAGCCTTTAATAATGACTGCAATTGCGTTTGAGGTTAAAAATATTGTTGCAAAAAACCCGACCAGCGCAATTAATTTTCCGCTTTTAAATATCACAACTTCGCCTAAGACCATATTAATAAGGTCAATTACCCCTTGGGGAGCGACAGTCGAGAGGCCAAAGATTATTTTATTTACAAAAAAAGTTTTTCCGAGCCACCCAAACGCAGCCATCAAAAAGAGCATGAAAGGAAATATCCCCAACGTCATCATATAGGCCATTTCGCCCGCAGCATTAGCGTAATCGTCCCTAATGATACTTTTTAGAAGGTCGTTTAAGTATTCTTTTATGATTTCAATAATTTTATCCAACATCTACAATAGCGCCCTTGCTTCTTTTAAAAGACTATCCAGCGCAGCATTAATTTTCGATTTTATGGTGCAGCCTGCGGCTCTTTTGTGGCCGCCGCCGTTGAATTTTTGGCTGAGCTTTGTTGCGTCAATTTCTTTTGTTCGTATGGAAACTTTTGTCACAGTGCTGTTATCGTCTAAGGTTTTCTCTTTTAAAACAAAAGCAATCTCAACTCCCATAATTGAGCGTAATGTCTCGCAGATGCCTTCGGAGTATTCGTCTTTTGCGCTATATTTATCGATTATTTCTTTTGTAATTAATGTATAGGCGATTTTATCGTCATTAGCAAATTTTGCGTTTGTGACAAGATAATTTTGAAATAAGACAAGGTTTTTTGGCTTGTTTGTATAGCATAAATCGGCAATTTTATACGTTTCAACTAATTTTGATAATCTTGAGGCAATTTCAAAAGTGTGCGAGGTCGTGCTTTCATATTTAAAACACCCCGTGTCGGTTAAAATCGCACAATATAGCCCTGTTGCCATTTCTTTTGTAATTTCGATATTTAATTTATCGAATAAATCATATAAAACTTCGCCCGTGGAAGATATTCCGCCCTTTATATAATTAATTTTTGCAAAGCCTTGGTTTGTTTTGTGGTGGTCAATTACAATTGTATTTGGCGTTTTTTCAAATATTTCTCTTGCCGTACCGACAATTCTGTCTATCGAAGCAATGTCAAGCGCGATGATTAGGTCATAATTATCATTCAAGTCGGATAAATTTTTGCTTTTGTTTAAATAAGGCAAAAAAGAATATGTGTTTGGAAATTCAAAGTTATCTTTAATTTGGATTAATAAATCCGCTTTATCGCCGATATAAGCCTTAAGCGCACAGGCGCTTCCTAAAGTATCGCCATCGGGATTGATGTGTGTTATGATTAAGATATTCGATGAATCATTTATTAAATTTAAAATCTCTCTTTCCATTAAGTATAGAATATCAAAAAATCTTCAAAAAATAAAGAATAAAATAGGAGGAAAAAAAGAGGCGATGCCGGCTTTAACTCATCTTTTAATTGCCGTTATATCAATAATTTCAATCGTTTTTGCTTGCGGATTATTCGTTTGTGCAATTGAAGCATTGGGGCAAAAACTTAATTTTTCTCAAAATGCCACGGGTTCAATTCTGGCTGTCATTGGGACAGGATTGCCCGAGACGATTGTGCCTATTGTTGCGATTTTGGGGTTTTATTTTGGTAAAATCGAAAAAGAAAATGCTTTTAATATCGCGCAAGGGGCGATTTTGGGGTCTCCTTTTATGCTTATGACATTAGCATTATTTATCTTGGGTTTAATTTTATTATTTAAAAAATCGAGAACAAAAAAGGTCCTTGAAGCTGATTATAAAAGTGTTTTGAGAAATTGTAAATATTTTTTATCTTCATATTTTATTGCAATATTATTTTGTTTTGATTTTTTAAAAAATTATAAGTTTATAGCGCCTCTGGTGCTTATTTTGATATATTTCTTTTTTGTTTACAGAACGATAATTAAATCGAAACAAAACAACATCGATTGTTCAATTTGCAAATTATTTTTTAATAAATTTATAAAAAATGAATCTTTTGCGCTATATTTTCAGCTTGTTTTTTCAATTGTGATTTTGGCCTTTGCTTCGCACTTTTTTGTAAGCGAAATAAAATATTTTTCGCTTCTTTTGAATATTTCGCCTTTGCTTTTGAGCCTTTTTATAACACCAATTGCAACGGAATCTCCCGAAATCACAAACAGCATCATTTGGCTTTTGGAATCAAAAGACGAACTGGCTTTGGGTAATATCATCGGCGCTGTCGTTTTTCAAGCGACAATACCTTTTTCAATTGCAATAATATTTACCGATTGGCAATTGTCTTATCTGTCGATTTTAAATGTTGCGCTTGTGATGATTTCGACGATTATTTTTTGTCTTTTGGTTTGGATAAATAAAAAAGTCGACGTCTTTTCGCTTCTTTTTTGTTCAATATTTTATTTTATATTTTTGTTAAAGGTTATCTTGGCTAATTATTGATTTATCGCAAGTGCCCGTTTGGTTTATAAAAAACCGCACCCAGGGTGCTTTTTTATGCCTTTCTAATACCTTTTGGGTGCGATTTTTATATTGCTAACATTTAAGAAAAAATAAAATTAAACTTAGTCAAATTTAATTTGCGCCATCTCATCCAATGAAGCAAAAACTTCGCTTGCTCCGCAATCGACAAATTGAACTTGAGCAGTAACTGCGCTGGATAGGTCTGACAATAGATATAGCGCAGCTTTTCCGACCTCCGTTACTTCGGGGGTTCTTTTTAGAGGCGCTTTTAAGACATTTGCTTTAAGCATTCTGTCAAATCCGCCAATACCTTTAGCTGCCATTGTTTTAATCGGGCCGGCTGATAAACAGTTACATCTGATATTATATTTTCCAAGGTCATTTGCAATAAATCTCATTGAAGATTCTAGCGCAGCTTTTGCTACACCCATTATGTTATAATTTGCAACAACTTTTGTAGCGCCAAGGTATGTCAAAGCCAAAATTGAGCCGCCGCCCGATGCTTCCATTTGCGGTTTTGCGTATCTTGAAATAGTAACTAAAGAATATGCGCTAACATGCATCGCTAAATCCCAGCCATCACGAGATACGGTATAAAAATCGCCCATCAAATCATCTTTATTGGCAAATGCTACCGCATGAACCACAAAATCCAATTTATCGTAGATTTTTTTGTATTCTTCAAAAACTTTTTTGACGTCTTCGTCTTTTGTAACGTCACATTCAAGGCACATTTTAGCGTTCATCGATTCTGCTATCGGGCGGACTCTTTTTTCCATTGCTTCATTAGCGTAAGTGAATGCGATGTCAGCACCTTGAGCGTGTAGTTGCTCAGCGATAGCGTTTGCTATACCGAATTTATTTGAAACACCAAATATTATACCTTTTTTACCATCCATTAAACCCATTTTTTCTCTCCTTTTTAGTTTATTGACTGTTTAAATTTTATTTTTTATGCCACTCCCGATTTTAATAAGTCGTGGATATGAACGACCCCAATCGGCTTAGAATCCTCGAGCACAAAGAGGTTTGTGATTTTTCTTTCGTTCATAATTTTAATCGCTTCGGAAGCGAACATCTCTTTATTTGCCGTAATCGGGCTTTTTGTCATAATTTGATATGCGTGCGCATTTTTTAAATCTTGTTTAATGCATCTTCTTAAGTCCCCGTCGGTGAGCATTCCGCAAAAATCGCCTTTTTCATTTAAAAATCCGACGCATCCGAGCCTTTTTGATGTCATTTCTAATATAATATCATCAAATGATGCATTTTGAGACAGCAATGGCATCTCGACACCTTGGTGCATAATATCTTTGATTTTTTGTAAAATTGAACCTAATTTGCCTCCCGGGTGTCTTTGATTGAATTGAACTTTAGAAAAACCTTTTCTTTCAATCATTCCAACTGTTATAACATCTCCCAATACAAGCGTTGCCGTTGTCGAAGATGTAGGTGCAAGCCCTAAAGGACATGCTTCTTTTGTTTGGGGAAGCTTTAAGACGATGTCACCGGCTTTACCCAGGGAACTGTCGGGGTTTTTAGTTATTGCGATTAATTTTATGCCGAATCTTTTTGAATAGTTTAAAATGTCGATTAATTCTCTGGATTCGCCGCTATTTGAAATGGCGATAATAATATCATCTTCAGTCACCATCCCAAGGTCGCCATGGCTTGCTTCAGCCGGGTGCATAAAAAACGAAGGAGTGCCTGTGGAAGCTAATGAAGCTGCGATTTTTCTTGCGATGTGGCCGGATTTTCCCATGCCGGAGAGAATCACCCTTCCTTTTGTATTTTCAATCATATCGAGAGCTTTTGTTAAATTGTCGTCTAAAAGCATTTTGAGCTCATTAATCGCTTCAATTTCGCAATCGATTGTTTTAATCGCATTTAAAATGTCGCTGTTTTGCAATTTATTTAACATAAAACCTCACAAGTTCCAGTTTAATATAACACAATTTTGTAATTTTTTTTAGCAAATGTTAAGATTCGCTTAACATTAGTAACAACTTTTTTCATTTTTTGGTTTTATTATATATAAGAAAAGGTTTTTTATGGTTCGAAATTTGGCTTTAAATCCTGTTTTAAATTGTGGAAATGTATATAAAACGAACATTTCTTCCGGTTCTTGCGCGGATAAAAATTCTTTTTCATCTCAAAATTTCACTTCAAAAGCGCTTTTAAATCAGACTTACAGCGTAAATAAGATTAATACGACGCTCAATCAAAATGAACAAAAAAAATATATCGAACTTTTATCATATTTAAAAAACCTTCCTTATAGCAGAAATTCTCAAAATATAACACCTTCAAAACAGCTTGAAATATTGCTTAAGAACGGAAAACTTTTATCAAAAACTTCTCATGACGCGTCAAGCACGCTCGATAATCTGTATAACATTGCCTTTTTCAAAAGGAAACAAGGGCTTAATAACGCGACGCTTCTTTGTGATACGTTAGATTTATTGGTTAATCCGAGGTTTGTCACCCAAACATTCGGCGACATTCCTTTAAACTATCGCCAAAATATATTAAATAGTCTCAAAAAAGATGATTATGTCAAACAAAATCCCGACTCGATGAATGTTCAAACGTCGGGCACCTGCGCTGCGGCTTCGATTGAAGTCAATATGGCAGATAAATACCCGAGCGAATTTACCCGCTGGGTGGCGCAATTGTCGAGCGAAAAAGGCTCATTAGAGCTTAATGTCGACTTAGATTCAATATCAAAAAATAAACTTGAAGCAATTGAGATAATAAATCTTCTTGAAGCGCAAAAGACCGGTTTTGACTTTAATAAAACAAAAATCAAAGTCGATGTGGACGATAACGCCTATTTAAGAGCCCAAATCCAAAGCACTAATTGGGATGAGGGCGAAAGAAACACGGCCGATGTTTTGGTTCAAAGCGCGATTATGAAATTAGGCTCGCAAAACACCTATAACTCGCTTTGCGACATTAGAGGCGGCAAATTCAACTCTAATCCCCAAGGGTTAATCGAACTTGAAAAAACATTTGTTGAATCGTTAATCAAAAACCGCGAAATAACTTCATTAGTGTATCAACAAATTGACGACGATCAAAATTTAGTCGGATATAATTGCTCTTTTGACAAAATCAAAAAGCACATCACAGACACGATAGACGAAGGCGACGACGTGATTTTAGGCTATGTTTTGACAAACGAAACATCGGGGATTACAAAATCTCAAAATTATAATTCTGCCTTTGACGGCGCGCCAAATAAAATCATAAACGGCCATGAGATAACGGTTGTCGACTATAACAAAGATGAAAACGGCAAAACGACCTTCATCTGTGTCGATACGGATGATGATTCCAAAGAGCTCGTTACGTATGACGAAAATTGGCTTTTGCCAAAAATCCACCATGCCGGCTATCCTTCTCATATCGTCGAAAACGACGAAAAAGAAATTATGCAAAAGGCTCTGGAAAATTCTTAGACCTTTTAGGCCTTTAGGTTTTTTATGGTTTTACGTCTCGCATGAGGTCTTTTAGCGCTTGAATCGTCGTTTCCATAGAGACCGTGTCGGTTGTTTTCTGCTGCAGGAAGGCATTTATCTTTGGCATAAGTTCAATTGCAACGTCAAGCTTGGGGTTAGAGCCCATCTGATACATCCCAACATCGATTAAATCTTTGTTTTCGCGATATAACGCCAAAAGATTTCTCATTTTTCCCGCCGCTTCTTTGTGTTCTTCGTCGCATATCGAGCTAAAAAGCCTTGAAATTGACCCTAATGAATCAATCGCGGGGTAATGGTTTTGTTCAGCGACTTTTCTTGATAAGAAAATATGCCCATCCACAATACCTCTTACAATATCGACAATGGGGTCTGTTATGTCATCGCCTTCCATTAAGACCGTATAAAGAGCGGTGATTGAACCTTTTTCGGAATTTCCCGTGCGCTCAAGCGCTCTTTGAAGCCATGAAAAGATACTTGGCGGATAACCTTTCATTGTGGGAGGTTCGCCTAATGATAACCCCACTTCTCTTCCTGCCATAGCGCAGCGGGTCACGGTATCTGTCATTAAAAAGACTTTTTTGCCTTGGTCGCGAAAATATTCGCAAACCGTCGTTGCAGCTAATAAACACTTCATCCTGATTAGAGGAGGCTGGTCCCCCGTTGCGCAAACAAGGACGGATTTTTTCATCCCTTCTTCTTTGAGTGCATCCACAATAAATTCTTTTACTTCTCTTCCGCGTTCCCCAATTAGCGCAACAACATTAACGTCAGCGTCCGAATTTCGAGCAATCATACCCAATAGGGTCGATTTACCTACACCCGACCCTGCAAAAAGCCCCATTCTTTGCCCCGTTCCCATAGTTAAAAGCCCGTCAATTACTCGAACACCCGTTGACATCTGTTCTGTAATAATTGGCCTATGGAAAGCATCGGGGATGGTGCCATTTATATTCATATATTTAGCATTCGTTATATCCATCGGCCTTGAATCCATCGGTTCGCCTAAAGGATTTACAAGCCTTCCCAACAAAAAATCGCCCACGGGAAATAGTATTGGCCCACCCGTTGTTTCAACTAATGATCCTTGCCCGATACCTTCGGCGTCATATAAAAGCAACAGTTGAGCAACATCTCCTTTAAAAGCTTGAACTTCTGCCGCTTTTCTCTCCCCTGTATAGGTTTGAATATAACATAAATCGCCAATTTTAAGCCCCGGAAGCTTTACTTCAACCGTAAGCCCCAAAAGCTTTGAAACAACACCTTTATATTTATATAGTGACGCATTTTCGATTGTCGAAAACGCTTTTTGCTTCATATTGAATATTTTTTGCTCTAATTCTTCTTTCATCAAAAAAAATTATAACATTTTTTAAAAATTAATCCAAAGATTTAATTTTCAAGTTAAATTCATTCTTTTGATTGATGAGATTTATTTTGGAATTAGTCTATATTATTGATGTGGGATTTTATTTTTATCTCCCGCAAAAAAATAAAACTAGACAATGGTAAGAGGTAGAATTAGATAAAATGGCTCAAGGCATATCATCAAGCCTTAATTTGGCGCTAAGCCGAATAAGCTATATTCAAAATAATCTTAACGCTCTTGAAAACATCCAAGACGATGTTTTTGATATAAAAAATAAAGCCCCGGATAATTCTCAAAAAACGCAAAAAAACGATTTTAAGACGGTTTTTGAACAAACAAAAATAGACGGAAAAGTAAAACAAGACCTTGATGCGCCTGTTTCAGACGATTCAATCAAAGATGAAATTTCGCTGATTGATGAGATAAAAAACGAAAATAAATTGTCTCTGCTTGATAAATTGGGCGAAGTGAATTCAAAATCAAAAATTAACCCTTTCGACAATGCTTTAGATGACACATTTAATATCGACGATATTATCTCATCCGTGAGCGAAAAATATAATATTGATTCAGACTTTATTAAAGCAATAATCAAACAAGAATCCGGTTTTAACCCTAATGCAAAAAGCAAAAAAGGCGCAATCGGCCTAATGCAGCTTATGCCAAAAACGGCAAAAAGCTTAGGAATTATTGACCCATATAACCCAAAAGAAAACATTGAAGGGGGAGTGAGGTATTTAAAAGGCTTGTTGGATAAATATGACAATAACTATGAATTGTCGCTTGCCGCTTATAACGCGGGAGCGGGCGCAGTCAAAAGATACGGAGGAATCCCGCCATATAAAGAAACAAAAAACTACGTTGAAGCGATAATGAACAACTACAATAAAATTAAGGAATCCAAAGGGCTAAATATATGATTACAAGAGGAATTGAAACAGTTTCAAAAGGCATGCAGGCGATGATTGATTTTGAAGATGTCACCGCGCATAACCTCGCTAACGTCACGACAAACGGCTTTAAAAGGTCTAACATAACTTTTCAAGACATAATGCAATCAAATATGTATTCTAAAACCTTAAACGGTAATGAAAAAAACATTGGCACGACTTCCATTGGCCCGAGAGCCGATAGAACCTATATCGATTTTTCGCAAGGAGGATTAGCGGAATCTTCAAATAAGATGGATGTAGCATTTCAGGGAAGCGGATTTTTTAAAGTCCGATTCAGAGATATTCAAGATAATGCCCCTTATAACGAAGGAAATTTTTATTACCAAAGGACGGGAAATTTCGCACTTGACGATAGAAATTATCTGATTAATCAAGAGGGCGACTATATCATGGACGTTCAAAACAGAAGAATAAGAATCACAAGAGACCCTGATACTGATGAACTTGATGAAATGAACAGAATGGAATTGATGAAAGATTTAATCATTGGGGAAAACGGACAAATTCAATTAAATAACCCTAATTTTAATGCGATATTACAAAAAATCCAGGTTTGTGATTTTAAAGACAAAACAAAAATTTCTTCTATTGGCGAAGCAAAATACCTTCCCATTTTTGGACAAGACCCGGGGCTTTATACAAAAGCAGATGGGACTTATTCGCTCCAGCAAGGGATGGTGGAGATGTCTAACGCAAACACAGTCATTGAAATGCTAAATTCAATTAACGTTTCAAGAGGCTATGAAACGATGAGCAATATCTTAAGAACTCAAAGTGAGACACTGGGGCGCGTTATAAACTTGGGCGATATTTCATAAAAAAAATAATTAAAAAAATAAAAATAAGGATGACAAATAATGTTAAGAGCACTCACAACCGCCGCAACAGGCATGATAGCACAACAAAATAACTTGGATGTTATTTCAAATAACGTCGCAAACCTCTCGACCTATGGTTATAAAAAAGTCAGAGCCGAATTTCAAGACTTATTAAGCCAAATCCATAGAACCCCCGGCGCCCAAATGGGCCAAGGAACATACCAGCCGGTCGGTATTGAAATTGGTCTTGGGGTTAAAACTGCCGCAACAACAAGAATCTTTAGCACAGGAAATCTTCAATCGACAGACAGACAGCTTGATATGGCAATAGCAGGTGACGGATTTTTCCAAATTACGATGGACGATGGGTCAATAGCTTATACAAGAGACGGTTCTTGGAAGATGGATTCAAACGGCCAAATAGTAACTACTGACGGCTATCAGCTCCAACCGCCGATTACAATTCCTATTAACGCAAAAGAAATAACCGTTTCTCAAGCGGGGATTGTCTCTTGTACGACAGGAACAAACTCTGAGCAAACGCAATTAGGCCAAATCCAATTGGTAAAATTCCAAAACCCTTCAGGCTTAATGGCAATCGGCCATAATTTATATCGTGAAACTCAGGCTTCGGGAACTCCGCTTCAAGGTACGGCGGGCGAAGAAGGCTATGGAACAATCGAGCAATGTTTCATAGAAGGCTCAAACGTTCAAATAGTGGAAGAACTTATCGGATTAATCAAGACAGAGCGCGCCTATGAAGCAAATTCAAAAGTAATTACGGCAGGGTCTGACATCTTGCAGCAAACTAATCAGATTGTATAGGACAGATTGTTTAGGGCAAATAGTTTAAAATTTGATGTTTTGAACAATTTTAAAGGATGACAAAATGAAAAAGCGCAATATAAATCTTTTTAAATATTTTATTTTTGTTTCGGCGATATTTATGGCTTTTAGCCCTATAACTTATGCTCAAACATTAAAAAAAGATGAAATTTATAATGCAATTTATAATAAAATTGATTCAGAAATCAAAAATGAGCTTCAAAACTATTCTAATGACTATAAAATCACGATTTTAGGTTCAATTAACCACGATATTATAACAAATCAAGCTAATCTCTTAAAAATCGAAATTACAAATCCTAACCCCACAAACACTTTTCACCCGATTGAAACAAGAAAAGTGACTATAAAAGATAATTCAAATAATATCATAAAAACTTTCCTCGTCTCAATTAAAACAGAAGTCTATGATGAAGTTTTAACCGCAGCAAAAACGATTCCTTATAATCAAAAAATCACTTTAAATAATACTAAACTTGAAAAAAAAGAAATTTCAAAATATCTGGGGAAAACCTTGAAATCTCTTGATAATGAGATTATTGCAGCGACGAATTACCAAATAGGGAGCGTGATTTTAAAATCGCAAAATCCAAAAAATATTCAAAATATAGAAAATATAAAAAATACCCAAAAAGACATAATAATCTCAAAAAATTCCGACATTGATATTGTTTTTGAATCTAAAGGAATCAACATTAAACTTCGCGGAAAAGCGCTCAAAGACGGTGCCATAGGCGATACTATTCTTGTTCGGGCGCAAAATTATAACAAAACGTATAATGCAAAAGTAAAATCTTCAAATGAAGTAATAGTAAGGATATAGAATGAAAAAAACACTGTTATTATTGCTGTTAATAGCACCAATCGGCCTGGCGAATGCGGAAAGCTTGTTTTCTCTTAATGCTTCACAAAGTTCATTAATTGAGCCAAAAGCGCTTTTTTCTTCCGTTCGTGCGCGCGGTGTGGGTGATTTGGTCTCGATTGTAATAGATGAGGCGCCTTCGATGAGCGATATGGGCTCATACTCCACCGAAAAATCAAGCTCACTGGTCGAAAACCTCACCGATGCGCTTAATTCGATATTTAAAACAAAATTTAAAGGTTCATTGAACAATACAAACGGCGACTTAAATGTGTCAGGGCAAACGCAATTGACAAGGAATATGGTATTAACGGATACCGTTGTTGCCCAAGTGGTGCAGGTTTTACCAAACGGCAATTTGCTTGTGCAAGGTAAAAAGAGCCTTGTGAACCAAAATGAAAGGTTGGATTTAATAATATCGGGGATAGTTGACCCTAAATGGATTAATCAATCGGGAGAAATATTATCAAGCCACATCGCCAATCTGCAATTTGCAATGAACGGAGCGGGCACTGTTTCTCGCGGTCAAAACGAAGGTATCTTGGATAGAGCAATAAGAACGGTATTTTAGTTTAATTGGCTGAATGCTAAAAAAGGTATGAAAATGAAAAAAATCGTAAATTTAATTTTAATCTTATTTCTGCTTTTTGCTCCCGTATATCAAGCAAAAGCAATAGTCGAGCAGACTTTAAGGATTAAAGATATAACGCACGTTAAAGGAATAAGAGAAAACCAAGTCGTGGGCTATGGGCTTGTGGTCGGGCTTCCAAACACCGGGGACAACTCTCGCCACACCCAAATGACAAGCCAACAGATGTTATTATCATTAGGAACGGTAATTGACCAATCAAACTACATCCAAAAAGGAACATCCGCCGCAGTCATTGTCACGGCTACGATTCCGCCTTTTGCAAAAGAAGGAGATAAAATTGATGTCACGGTTTCAGCTATGGCGGATGCTAAGAGCCTCACGGGCGGGGTATTGGTTCAAACGCAATTAAGAGCGCCAAACGGCGAAATTGTGGCCGTTGCGCAAGGGCCCGTCACAACGGGAGGCATAAAAGCTTCCCAAGGCGGCGCAAGCTCCTCTAAAGGCGTCACCACGACAGGCAGAGTCCCCAACGGTGCAATCGTTGAAAGAGACATAGTGACCCCGATTGGCGACGAGACGACATTGACTTTGCTTTTAGATAAAGCCGATTACACTATGGCAAGCAGAATTTCAAGAACGATAGCAACAAAAATCGCTCCCGCGCATGCGCTTGATGGCGGAGCAGTCCAAGTTTCGATTCCATATAAATTTCAAAACGACAGAGTGACGTTTCTATCGATGATTGAAAATCAAATCGTGGGCGCGGTGAGCCAAAAGGCGAAAGTTATCGTAAACGAAAGAACGGGAACGATTGTAATTGGCGGAAATACAAAATTAATGCCCGCAGCAGTTGCCCATGGCGGAATTACGGTTACAATAAGGGTTCAAAACGAAGTCGTACAGCCAAACCCTTTTACGGTTGCGGATAATGCGCTTCAACAAAATACTCAAATTCAAGTCGAAGAAAAACAAGGCTCCCTAATTGAAATGGAAGCAAACACAAGTTTAAGCGACCTTGTTGAAGCATTGAATAATATTGGAGTTACGCCAACGGATTTAATTGCAATTTTGCAGGCACTGGCTAGCGCTGGCAGCTTGCAAGCGGAATTAGAAGTAATATAGTGAGAGTGATATTGTGAGGGTTATATTGTGAATGATTTTATAACAAACGTCGGACACACGTATTTTCAAAACAGCTCGGACTTATCGGCATTACAAAACATCAAATCTTCTTCAAAAAATGAAAAAGAACAGTTAAAAAAAGTCGCAAGCGAATTTGAATCAATTTTTATATCCAAAATGCTCACCGAAATGGATAAAACAGTCGATAAGACAGGCTCATTGTTTCAAGAAAGTAAATATTTAGATAATTTTAAATCATTAATATATAATGAAATTGGGCGTGAAATTGCATCTAACCCCAACACAAGCATTGGTGTGGCAAAGCAATTGTACAGCCAAATTGAAAAAACACTGCCAAATAAATAAACACAAATAAATAAGGGATAATAAATGGATATTAAAAGCTCAAATATATCATCTCAAATAGCAAATTCAATCCAAAAGCTCAATTTAACCAACGCCAAAAGAGCTTTTGAAACACCAAAAGAGGAAAAAAATCAAACAAAAGTTGAATTGCAAAACGCAAAAAAAGATGATATTGAACTAATAGATAAAGAAAATTTAGAAAAAAAGGTTGTTGCTAAAAACAATATAAACGTTGAAGAAATTCAAAAATATGCTTCTTTTGTGGGCGAAAACCTCTCGCTTGATGATATAAACTATGGTCTGACCTATGGAAGAAGCGTGATTGCGGATTACAGCGCATAGGTTTTTAAGGAAAAAAGATGGTTTTTGAAGAAGTTTATAACACATTTTCAGAATTAAAAAATATTTTGGAAGAAAAAAAGCAGGCAATAATCAAAAAAGACCTCGAAAAAATCGCCACGTGCGACGAAATGAGCCTTGCATTATGTGAAAAAATCCAAAAATATAATCTTGATAAGGAAAATGACTTTTCACAAGAGCAAAAAGCAAGCCTCAAGGCGCTTGGAGGCGAAATTAAAGTTATTCAGGAAAATAACGAAATATTAATAAAACACTCGCTCGATGTTATAAATAACATATTAACTGGAATATTAAATATAGCACAAAACGAAAAAAACTCCTATAATGAAAAAGGTATAGGACTAAAAAATAGCGAAAGTCTTGATATTTCATCAATCACGGAAGAAGCATAATTAAAAGGATTTATTATTATGTCATTGAATCAAAGTATGAATATCGCTTTAGGATCTATGAGAAACTACCAATACGCACTGACGGTAGTCTCGCAAAACATGGCAAATGTCCATGTCCCGGGGTATCATAGACAAAGAGTGAATTTTGCGACAAACGAGTATACAACGCGCTGCGAAAACGTAATTTCGACAATTCGGGGGATGAACGGTGCAAGAATCGACTCTTTGACCGATTATATCGATATGGGCGCATTTAAGGGAATGATTGATTCTAATTCCGATGCAAATTATTATAATGCGCTGGCTGACGCACTATCAGGGCTTGAAGATATAGCCGATGACCTTGGAGACAACGGTTTAAACGGTTTATTAAATAAATTTTATACCGCAAGCGCGAATTTAGAACAGTCTCCCGCTGATTATGCGACAAGATTGCAATTCGTCCAAGCGGCAAATGATGTTTGCGAAAAATTTAACGATTTATCGGCAAAATATGATTCTTTAGCCGATGACAAAGCTCAACAAGCGAATTTTGACGTCCAAGCAATCAATAATCTTTTTGACCAATTGGCCCAAGCCAACGAACAACAGGTCAAAAATTCTTCCACCGTGACGCAGGAAAATATTAACGGCATTTTACAAGAATTATCAAACTATATGGATGTTCAAACGTCCGTCAATTCTAACGGAACGGTTGATTTATATGTTGGCGATATTGCCGTTGTTCAAGGGGGCAAGGTAAATTACACTTTGCAATCAAACTATGACCCTAAAACAGGCTATGATTTATCATTAAAATCAACCCAAAACCCCGATTATGTTATTACAAACGGCGTTAAAGAAGCATTTAACTCGGGTGCCCTAAAAGGTGCGATGGACTTTTTAAACGGTAACGGCTCGGCAACTTTCCCTACCATTAATTCCGTTAAAGCCGCACTTGATGAAGCAGCAAACGCTTTTGCAAAAGCGCTAAATGAAATTCAAACCTTCGGAAGTATCGGTGAAGGCGTTTTTGCCGCTTCGATGACGACAAATGATAAAGGTGAATTAATCTTACAAGAATCAACCGAAGCGCTGTTTGAAACATCAGACGGCACTGACACATTCAGCGCAAGCAACATAAAAGTTAATCAAAAAATCTTAGATGATCCTTATTTAGTCGCTGCGGCAAGGATTGATTTGAGCGAATATACGGATGAAGAAGGAAATGTCGACCCCAATTGGATATATTCAATCGGAAATTCCGATAATGCGGTTGAATTTTCAGCACTGCAAAACAAGAAATTAACCTGGGCAGACGGCTCAAGCGCCACTCTGTCGCAATTTTTGACTAATAACGCAACAAAAATGGGCCTTGAAATAGGAAACATTCAACAAAAAGCCCAAAATGCGCAAGACATTGCCGACATGGATGCGACAAACTATTCTAATCTCGTCGGGGTCAATTTAGACGAGGAGCTTGCGGATATGATTAAATATCAACGCTCTTTTGAAGCGAGCGCAAGACTGTTTACGACAATAAATGACCTGATGGGTACAATTATCAACATGGTATAAAATTAAAAAGGATTTTAATTATGCGTGTATCAACTTCAACTCTGACAAGTATGGCAACATCCGCCATGAGAAATGCGAATAATCGTTATGCCGATGTAATTGGAAAAATATTGTCGGGTAAAAAATTCACAAAAGTGAGCGAAAATGTGCCCGACGCTTCAAAAGTGATGAAATTAAACGACCAATTGTCGAAATTAAACGATTATCAAAGCAATATCCAAGCCGCAATCAATGAGATGAATTTAACTTATGACACATTAGGCAATGTAAACGATGAAGTAATAAGAATTAAAGACCTTGTCTTAGAAGCTTCAAACGCTACAACGACGCCCGAAACGGCAAAAACAATTGCAAGCGAAATTTCGCAAAGAGTTGAAACAATTATGTCTCAAATGAACACAAAATACCTTGATAACTATATATTTTCAGGTACATACACTGACATCACCCCCTATCAAAGAAACGATGAAGGCGTTATCGCCTATAACGGAAGCCCGATACCGGCGGGCGACCGTAATGTAACAATATCGGAAAATAAAGTTTTCACCTATAATTTCTCGGGCGACATAATTTTTGGCGCAGAAACTTTTGTTGAATCGACTGACCCCGATACCGAAGGGCAAATGGTCTCTCAAGGCAACTTCTTTGAACAAATGAAAGAACTGGATGAACTTTTAAACGCCGAAACATTAGACTATGAAAAGATTAGAGACAAAATAAATATCTTAGATAAAATATCAAGCAATGTCATTCAAGTCCAAGGTGATACGTCTTCTAAGGTTACAAAGCTTTTATCGACCCAAGAAATTAACGAAGAAACAATCCAAAATCTGACCGAAAGCAAAGTCAATCTTGAAGAAACGGATATTTACGAAGCCGCAAGCGAACTGGCGAGCGCTCAAACCGCGCTTCAAGCAAGCTATCTGTTGGGTACAAATATATTGCAAAGCGTGTCGCTGCTTGATTATCTATAGTCAAGGCAGCGAACAAAACAAAACTTACTTACCATTGTCCTCTTGAATCAAAGAGGTCTTTTTTTATATTTACATTATAAACTTAATTGAACAGTTTTTGTACAAAAATTCATCCGTTTGGACGATTTTTACATTTTTCGAAATTCGTCAATTGCAAAAACGAAGGCTTCGACTATTTCTTTTGAATATTTTTTGTCGGTGTTTGATTTAATTTCTTCAAGCGCCTCTTGGTGCGTATAGGGCTTTCTATAGGGACGATAAGAGGTCATAGCAAAGTAGCTGTCCACAATCAGAATTATTTGAGAAGTCTTTGGAATCTCATCTCCCTTGATATTATTGGGATAGCCGCTTCCGTCCCAGTTTTCGTGGTGGTGTTCGATAATCGGAATTATATTTGAAACGGCGTCAATCGGCTGTAAGATGTCTCTTGCGCCCACAATCGGATGTTTTTGGATTTCTTTTTTCTCGCTGCTATTAAGCGGAGCCGCTTTTTTCATGATGTTTTTGGGCATCATGGTGTTTCCTATATCATATAGAAGCATCGCGATTTTAAGCTCGTCCACTTCGTTTTTGGATAGGTTTAATCTTTTTGCAATCAGTGTTGCAAGCTCAACCTTGTTTTTAGTTGAACCCTCTTGATATAAGGGAAAATAAGATTGCGAAATAGCATCAACTATGCTATATAACGTTTCTTGAGTCGAGGTGCCCGAGGCGTCCTGTTGTTTTTGCTGTAATTTTGAAATTAAATCGGCCGCAAGATTTTTGTTAAACGGAATTCGATGCTGGGTCAAAATGTCGACAAATGTGTCGATTGCAACATCTTGCCAAGACGTTAAATTATCGACATTAGCTAATGTGACTTGATTTCTGCCTCTTTGTTTGGATGTATACATCGCTTTGTCGCACATTTCAAAGAGTTCATCAATGTTTGTCGTTTGTTCGATGAAGGAAGATACGCCTAATGACGCGGTGATACCTTCTTCAAGCCCTTCAACGTGTGCTTGCGCGATTTTTTGTCTGAGCCTTTGTGCGGCAATTAGTGCGCCTTTGGCGTCAATTCCGGGCAGTATTATGAAAAATTCTTCTCCTCCAAAGCGAGATGGGATGTCGACGCTTCTTGAGGTCGTGGAGATGACGTTAGCGATTGCGGCTATTGCTTTATCGCCCATCGAATGCCCGTAGGTGTCGTTGATTCTTTTAAGATGGTCTAAATCAAGCCCGATTAAAGAAAAAGGCTGTTTTGTACGCAGCGACCTTGTCGCTTCGCGATGGAGCGCATCTTCAAAGAATCTTCTGTTAAAAAGATTGGTCAAATGGTCAGTGACGGCTTGTTTTTTGACTGTTTCAAAAAGGTTTGCGATGGTGATAGCAAGCTCAATTTGTCTTGTGAAAAGATTTAAAAAGCTTAATTCGTCGTCTTTAAGCTCTTTTCTTGGCGAAAAGACCGACAAAAAGCCCTTAAATTGGCTCTGAACGATAATCGGAAGGATTATAATCGTTTTAACATCGATATTTTTGCATATCTCATCGAGCTTTTGCTGGTCAATATCTGAAAAATTGTCGTTTATAAAGTCTTTAAAGCTTATATAATAGGCTATTTCTTTTTTCGAGATGGCGTTTTCGATGATTCCGCCTTCTTTTGGATGGATTTTTAAGTCATAGATTGAATTTGAGCCAAACGAACAAAGAGAGTTTGAAAAATCATTTTCAAGATAGGTCTTAAGAGCGTAATATGTCTCGTTTTCGCAGTATTGTTTTTGGGCAATGAAGCTATATATATAGCCAAATTCGCCGTATAAGCTTGAAACGATTGTCTCAAGGACGCTTGAGAGCGGGCGGGATGAGTTCATCATGTCCCAAACCTGCTCCAGCGTGAGCAATGTTTGGTTTGCAAGGCGCAGTTCCTCTGTCCTTTGGGCAATTTCGCGCTCTAAAACGACGTTTCTTTGATATACTTCCAAAACGTCCTTTGTTTCAACACTGATTTGGCTTTCGACATCTTTGAGCTTTTTTGCTGATTGTGTTATCCAATCTAAGATTCCCATAAATTGATTATACTCTAAGAAACATTTTTTTTACAAGCGATTATTTTATAAAACTTTTAAAATAGTTTAAATTATTGATTTTAAATAACTTTGCGTAATGTAAAATTAACAAAGTGGTATAAATGGAGTTGAATCAAAATGTTAATTGAAGAAGTTTTAGAACTTGCCGTGAGCAAAAAAGCAAGCGACATACATATTTCGGCAAATTTACCGCCGGTGTTGAGAATTGACGGTAAATTATTCAGAACAAATTTGCCCGTAATGTCCCCGGATGACGTTGAAACAATCATTTTCCCGATATTATCAAACGACCAAAGACGCGAACTCGAACAAAATTGGGAGCTTGACTTTGGTTACGGGCTGCATGGCGTCGGGCGTTTCCGTGTGAATGTATATAGAGACAAAGGTTCTTATGCTGCTGCATTTAGAACAATTAATTCCACTCCTCCAAATTTTGAAGATTTGGGTTTGCCCCCCGTTATGAAAGATATAGCGGATAGACCCCGCGGATTAATCCTTGTCACCGGGCCTACCGGTTCAGGTAAATCAACAACCTTGGCTGCAATGATTGATCATATCAATGAAACAAGAGCAGAGCACATTTTGACGATTGAAGATCCTATCGAATTTATTCACCAAAACAAAAAATGCGTCATCCACCAACGCGAAATCGGCCAAGATACAAAATCCGTCGCAAACGCTCTTAAATCAGCCCTTCGTGAAGACCCTGACGTTATATTGGTCGGCGAAATGCGTGACTTGGAAACGACTCGTTTGGCGCTGACTGCCGCAGAAACAGGCCACTTGGTCTTAGGGACATTGCACACATCGAGCGCTTCTCAAACGATAGACAGAATTGTGGATATTTTCCCGGAAGTTCAGCAGCAGCAAGTCCGCTTGCAGCTTTCAATAAGCTTGGTTGCGGTATTTACGCAGACTTTATTGCCGAAATTGCAGCCCGACGGTGTTAAAAAAGGCCGTGTAATGGCGCAAGAAATAATGATTGTAAACCCTGCGATTGCGAACCTTATTCGTGAACAAAAAACCGCTCAAATATATTCCGCAATCCAAACAGGAACCGGAATGGGCATGCAGACGCTCGATATGAGCCTTCAAGAGCTCGTTAAAAAGAAAATGGTCGATCCTATGGATGCTTTGACTAAAGCACAAAGACCGGAAGAATTTAAACGCGTCATCGGACTTGCAAACGGCGGGATGAGACCTGCATTTTAGCAAATATTAACATTTGTTAAGAAAAATAAAATATAGAAAAAATATATTTGTAGAAAATTTATCTTTTTGTTACGATAGATATACAAAGATTAAACTGAAATTAGAATGTCCTATTGGGCATTCTAATTGTTAAATAGATATTACATATCGCCCCAAGAAAGGTAGTTAAAATGGGAATTAAAGGTAAAAACGACAAAATGGTGGTTCTGGCTTGTGAAGATTGCAAAGAAAGAAATTATACCACAACAAAAAACAAAAAGACGAATAAAGAACGCATGGAATTGAACAAATATTGCCCGACATGCAAAAAACACACAAAACACAAAGAAACAAAATAGTTATCATAAATAATCAGCGTCCTTAGTTCAGTTGGTAGAACGTCGGTCTCCAAAACCGGATGTCGAGGGTTCGAGTCCTTCAGGGCGCGAATTATAAAACAAAGAAAGAAAAAAATGTCTCAAGAAAAAACGCAAAATAATAATCAAAAAGATTTTCAACAAGAAATAATAACCTATTTCAAAGGCGTCAAAGCCGAATGGGGAAAGGTTTCTTGGCCGACAAGACAGCAGGTTTTGGTCGAAACAATCATCGTTTTAATCGTCGTAACTTTTTTCACGGTTGTCGTTTTTTCGATGGACAAGTTGTTCGAATGGCTTTTAGGACTAATTAAATAAAGGTTGAAAAATGTCGCAAAAAGATAATGAAATAAATTCTCAAGAAAATCTCAGCAATGAAATTGTTGATGAAACAGTGAAAGACGAAGAAAACATCTATATCAGCAAAGAGCCCGATCATAATATCGAAAAGGCTCCCAAAAAGCGCTGGTACATCGTTCACACATATTCGGGTTATGAAAATAAGGTCAAAGTCAATCTCGAAAAGCGTATCGAGTATATGAACATGGGCGAAAAAATCTTTAGGGTCGAAGTGCCTCAAAAGACAATAACTCAAGTTCGCTCGGGCAAAAAGACCAAAAAAGAGGAAAAGATTTTCCCTGGATACGTTTTGGTTGAGATGATTATGGACGATGATTCCTGGTATGTCGTTAGACACACAGCGGGCGTCACAAAATTTGTCGGAACGGCTAAAAAGCCCATCCCTGCTAAAGATTCTGAAATCAAAAAAATCATTCACAGAGGCCAACAAACTTCCGCGAAAATCGAGCTTGATATTAAAGTCGGCGATAAAGTCCGCATCGTTTCCGGCCCGTTTGCCGAATTTATCGGGGATATTACGGAAGTTTATCCCGATAAATCTAAGCTTAGAGCGATGGTTTCCATCTTCGGCCGCGAAACACCTGTCGAGTTGGAATATAAGCAAATTCAAAAGGTGTAAGACAATATTTATATTTTAAAATCTAAACCCACAGCAGCACGTGAATGTGTTGCTGTGGGTTTATGGTATTGTGCATGAAAGTAAACAGGATGCCAAATTGACAAGATGTTGCACAAAATACGTCATGCTGAACCAACAAGAATTTGGCGTGAAAGCGTCATGCTGAACTGGTGAGAATTTAGCCGCATCGAATTTTTTGTTCTCTTTGAGCGACTCAGAATCTCTTAATCTTGGATATTCCCCTCTTTAGAGATTGCGGGTCGGGGCCCGCAATGACGGGGTATTGTGGCTTACATCTCTGCATAGTGTCATGCTGAACTTGTTTCAGCATCTGACCAGGATAAGTAGCCTCACAAAAAAGCACCCGTCACCCTGAACTGACTAGAAAATACCGCGCATCGAATTTTCAGATCTGCGTGAGCGATTCAGGGTCTCTTTAGCATGTAATCTTCACTTCTTGATTTGTTCACTTTTCTTTCTTTGTCTCTCAAGCGCCGAAATACAAAGAAAAATGCGCAAGCCGAGGCTCCCAGGCGGAAGCGATGAGCTTTCGCAGGAGCTGTACGATGCCGCCGTAGCAATCTTTGATTGCACAGGCGGAAAGAAAAGTGAACCGAAAAGAGCGCGTGAGCCAGAGTGAAGCGGCGTTGCGATGAGCAACGGCGCGAAACTATTGATAGGCGACGTAGGAGCGCAGAGGCAAAGCCTCGAGCACCACAGGAGTAAGGCGTGAGCCGGTGTTCCCAAACGA
>CANQLJ010000012.1 GCA_947624685.1 Candidatus Gastranaerophilales bacterium
GCTTTTAAATCGCCATTAATAGCCTTTTTTACAACACTAAAAACCATAGCTTCTTTTGCACTTTTATAGGTTTTATCTTGTATAACTTCCGTAGATAAAAGGGTTTCCAGTATTTCACGCATTTTTCGTTTTTCTCTTCGTACCATGCCCGACTTTTTGCCTCCTTTACTTGCTAAAAGTTTTCTTTCTTTCGGAGTTCTCTCCAAGATAGATTTAAGATTTTTTAGTCTATTTTCATTCATTTATAACTCCTTAATCTTTCTATAAACTTCTTCGATAATTGTTTCATCTGTTATATCAATATTTGAATTAATTGTTTCTATTTTTTCAGGTATTGCCTCCCCTATTGTATTTCTTATAACCTCAAAAGCCCTTATATTACCAATGAGAGCTTGGCTAATTAATGCCAAGCAAATTTTTTCTCTCATTGTTTTATTGTCCTTATCCTCTACATCAAGAAGATATAACAATTCATTTTTTAATTGCTTATTTTTTCGCCTAATTTCACCTGATTTTATTCCGCCAGCTCTGCCGTTTTTTCGAGCTTCATTCGAGCTTTTAGGTGTTAAGTTTTTCAAGCTATTCTCATTCATTTGTTTGTTCTCCTATTAAAACATTTGATTTTACTGGCATGTGTATGTATTTTGTTAAATTTGTTATGCTAATCGAATGATAAATAAACCCGATGAATATGAATATAAGCAATACTGTAACTAAATTTTGAAATTTTTTAACCATTCTTTGATAATCCCAAAGCTCATATTTTAAAATGTCGATTGTTAAATCTTTAGTTTTGATAATTTCTTGAAATTTTCTTGTTTCTTTTGTCATTGTTGTTTTCTCCTATTCATATTGAGTCATAACTTTTTTCTGTGATTACTTTTATGTGTATTTTTATTTCTATATCTATTTCTATATGGTTTACTAATCATTAACAATTTGTTAACGAATTGTTGATAAGAATTTCAAAGACTGTCAACTTCTGATATTAATTTATTTAAATCTTCTATTTTTTCTGCGTTTCCATTTTTTTTATTTTTTTCCAATATATCTTTTAGGGCATTTGTAATTTCTAACAATTCTTTGCTAAATTCTGCTGAAAAAAGTTCCCATAGCTCAGGTTTATTAAGTAATTCATGTTCTCTTAATAATGCTTTTGAAAGTGTAATCGGGCTTTTTATGGTGCCTTTTGTGTATCTAAAAAATTTATGGATAAAAATTAAATTTTCATTTTGCCAAAATGTAATAATTTTTAATTTGTGCATTCCTTTTAATAATTTGATGACTTCAATCTCTTTAATCCCACAATCAGTTGCAATATATGACGGTTTTATCCTACATACACCTAACTGTGTTGTAAAATTATTTGTCAGTAAATACAGATATACCAATTTGCCGTTACTATCCAAAGCATTAAAAGACGAACTTGTCCAAATAGTTTTATAAACTGGATAATAATTACCCATTTTGCACCTCCTGACAACATTTTTGAGCCGTTCTTATAAGATAATCCGCTCTTTGCAATTTTATTTTATGAAAGTTATCTTTTTGAGATGCAAAAGGACTTTTTTTAAAGGCTTTTACTGCATAATTTATATCATATCCGCACCAATAAAGAATTTTAGACATCAATGCGAGGTCATTTCTGCTTTCATCATTAAAATATCGTTTGCCTTGCCATAGATTTAAAAATTTTTTATCCTTTTTAAGTCCACTTTCAAAATTATTACTCGCCAAAGGCTTTGTTTTGATTGTTTTGGCTTCGATATTAGCTTTAAAATAGATATTGTAAAAATTTTCTAATTCCTTTTGCTTGTTGATTAATGAACCGTTTTTAAACATTAAGTTTCCAGTTAATGAAATAAACCTTTTTTTATCGTAAATTTCAAGTGATTTACAAAAGCTTAAATTGCTAATTCTGCATATCCAATTAGGCTTTTTAGTTCCCCAAAAAATTATGTGTAAACCCTTTCCGCTTTGGCTTATTTCAATATAACAACCTTTAAATATTTCAAGAATTTTCTTAACTTCATCATAATAATTGCCGTTTTTATCCATACATTCATCAATATCAATGCAACAAATATTGCCAAAAATGGTTTTTCCTAAAATCAAACCTATTCCAACAGCATTTTTTGATTTTTCTAAGCCTGTGAGAGCCTCTTTAAGCCCGACAAAATGTTTTTTATTATCAATTCCAATCCTGTGGTTATTTAAAGGGCTTATCGGGCATTTTAGACTGCTATAATGAATAAATTTTTTTTGATTTCTTATGATACTAAATGCTTGTGATATATTATTAAAATTGCATTTTAGACTATTTGAGTGTATAATATTTTTAGATGTTTTGTACTCTTGCTTTATAGTGAGGGTATTTTTATTTTTCATTTATTTTTTGTTCTCCTTTCATCCTTTTTGCATCTAATTTAAGTAATAGTTTGGCAAAGCTCGAAAAATTCAAAACAATTGCGCAAGCTTCGACTTCGTTTATTTTGTAAATTTTATTGCTAAAGTTTGAAATTGTTTGTTTTACAAGTGCTTTGCAAGGCTCAGCCATTATATTTCATTGCACCCCATTTTCAAATTTTGAATTGCACTTAAAATTTTTTCTATTTGGTTTTCGTTCAATTCTTTGCGTAACATTTTAGAAAATGCACTCTCTTGCAAGCCCATAGCTTCCGCAATTTCATATTGTTTAAATCGTGATTTGGTCATGATTTCTCTAATTTTTAAATTTTTCATGTTCCTCCTTTAATTAGTATAAAATAATTTACTTATTTATATTTTTAGTGTATAATAATTCTTATTGAAATATAATAAAATATAGTGCAAGTTTTTTACAGGTTTTTAAAAAAGGAGGAAAAATAATTCCATGAGTTATAAAAAAACTAATAAAAACGATACTGACAACCAATTTAAAAATAAAAAAGAGAAATATACTAATGACGACTATGCTCAGAAAAATAGGTTCGCAAAAAGGCTAAAAGAGCTTAGAGAGAGCAAGAAATTATCTCATGATAAGTTAACAGATGCTTTAAGTGATAAAGGTATTGAAATATGTACAAAGTCATTAAAAAATTATGAGGTTACAGAAAAAATTCATTCTTCTTATAATTCGGGCTTGGGAATATCACTATACAATTTGAAATCTCTTGCCGATTTCTTTGGAGTTTCTATTGATTATTTATTGGGCAATACAATGGGTAAATATCCTGAATACGAAGTAATAAATAAGATTACGGGATTATCAAATGGTTCAATAGACACATTAAAAAATTTAAAAGAGTTTTCTGAAACAACCAGTACCGAAAAAGTTGTTATCCCAACATTGAATTTATTTTTATCTTTTTCAAAACCTCATGAACTTTTAACCTTGTTTTTGAATATGCAAGATTTTTTTGTTAAAAGACATCAAGAAGCAGATATATGTGCAAAAAAATTAAATGAACTATATAACAAATATATGAATAATGAAAATATAAAAGATGAGCATAAAACTTATCTCAAATTTGCATCGAAATATTGCAATATAGAAAATTGGATAACAAAGACAAAAGATGAAATATTACAAGAAATAAATATTGCAAACAAAGAAAAATTGCAGATTATTGACAGTGAATTATTAACAGAAAATCTAAAAGTTTTTAATGCTTTTTTTGCCGAATTTATGTATGAGAAAAACGATTACGAAAAAAATATTGATTTTTCCTTATACAAAGTACAAAATCAGTTTATTCAATTAGTTAAAAACATTTAGCCACTAATTGCATAAGACAAAACTTGATTAAATAATAAATTAATGTTATAAATAATCTAAGCGATAAGTCCTTAGTGCCTCCTTTATTTAACTTAACTTTAAGAGGCTTGCAGGGCTTATCGTGGCTTTAAATTATTGCTTTAATTAGGCAATTAATTTTAACAAAAAAGTTCTGAAATCGTACACTAAGGCGAGTTTTTTCTATATTCAGGGGTGTTTTTGGCATCTAATTCAGTAATAATGCCATTTTCCAAAGTTCGATTGTTGCTATTTTGAGTGCGCAATTTATACTGATTTTCGGCTATTGTCTGAAATACGGGTTTTAATTCAATATCAAATTTTTTATCTTTGTAGCTGATTTTATCGCTTATGATTTCAATAATTTTTCTTTTTTGTTGATTATTTCCTTTTGAATAATAATCATAGGCATTATCTGTAAAACTAAGCAAAGTATCAGCTTGTTCATAAAACTGTTTATCAAGTTTGTTTATTTCTTCAAGTTGAATGTATAATTTGTCTTTTTCAGCTTGCCATTTGTCGTTATTTGCTTTCCAAAAATCATGAGGAATATTACCATCCAATTTCTCTTGAAAAGCTTTTTCAATACGATTCTCTAAAGTTGTAATTTGTTTTTGTATTTTTGCTTTAACTTCTTTTGAATAGCCGTTTTTCTTTTCATGAACAATTTTTAAAGAATTTGAAATATTTTCTCTAACATTTTGAGGAATAATAATTAACTTTAAAACCTCTGAAATTGCATTATCAATTTTTGTTTCATTGATATAATCGCTTTTGCAATTACCGCCTTTATTACCTGTACAATGGTAGTAAATATATTTTTCTTTTTTAAGTTCAGCAGTTAAAAGACAACCACAATGTTGACATCTGATTAAACCGGTATAAGCAAAATCAATATTGTGTTTTTTAGATTTATTTGGGTCAATAAGCCTGTCTTGAACTCTATAAAACAAATCTTTTGAAATAAGAGCTTTGTGTTTGGCGTTTTCATAAATTTTACCTTCAAATTTGAATACTCCCGTATAGAAAATGTTTTTGAGCATAAATTCAATAGTAGATTTTGGAACTTTTTTGCCTGTTTTTGACCTCAAACCATCCTCATAAAGTTTAGCTGTAAGGGTTTTTAGGGAATACATACCGCTATCATATAAGTTGAAAGCCTGTTTAACATAAAAAGCATATTGTTCATCAATAACAATTGTTTTTGAGCCATCCTCCCTTGAAACATTTTTATAACCTAAAGGTGCTTGATGAGGGTATTCACCTTGGCTGGCTTTTTGGCTCAATCCTGCCAATGTTCTAGCACCTATAACCTGTCTTTCATATTCAGCAAAACTCATACCGATATTTCGCATAAGTTCACCCTCTATTGTTGCAACATTGGCCTCTGTTGCAGATAATAGCTTAATTCCTTTTTTAGCTAACAATGGTCTTAAAACACCATGATAATCAGTATTATTTCTTGAAATTCTATCTAATCGCCAAACAACAAGAGCTTTGATGTCATTTTTCTTTTTTGAGCAATAACTCATTAATTCTTGTATTTCAGGTCTATCAAGGTTTTTAGCGGATTTTCCCTCATCAACAAAGACTTTATCAACAGCATAACCACTTTTTTGCGCAAACTCTACACAAACTTTTTTCTGATTTTCAATGCTGAAACCATGTTTGGCTTGTTCTTCTGATGATACTCTTGCGTAAATTACTGCTTTTTCCATTTTAAAAACCTCTCTAAACTTATTTTATCTTGATAAATCTTAGCTTGCTACATCTTCATGAAGTTTTGTATCGTCATAGATATCTTTGAGTGCGCCTGTATATTCTACAAGAAGTCTATAATCATTCTCTTTTGTACTTGTTTTGCCTGTTTTAATTAGTCTTACAATTAAATCATCAACTTTAAGTACAGTTGGGAGGTAAAAAGGTGTATTGCTTGCATAATTTGGATTCGGGTATAAAAATTTAAATTTAAAAATCATATATTTTTCCTTATTACAAAATTACAAATCTAAAAAATAACCCCCAAGATAAACAACCGCCTATATTGGGGGTGTAATTTTTCTGTAATTAATAGTCTGATTTATAATCTAAGTTCGTAAATTCTTCAATATCGCTTACATTAAAGCAAATTGAACTCATTAAATTATTTTTTGCATATCTTACAGCATGATTATCGTCTCTAAATCTAGTATGATTTCTTGCATAACTTAAAAACGATTGCTCGTTAATCATTTTGTTCCTATCACCTGCATAATATTTGTTTATGAGGGATAAAATAACACCTTGATTAAATCTTAAATGTTTTTCCTTTACGCCATTGTATTGAGCATTCATAACTCTAAAATGTACGTCATAGTGAATAATGCCAAGTTCATTAAGTATTAATATTTCACTTAATACCTTATCAACGGGAGTTTGAATATTCTCGTATCTTTTAACTTGTTTTTTGGCAAATTCAATTACTTTTTCATCAAGATTTTCAATCTCAATCTCGCTAATATGCTTTAATAATAATGCGCCAGTGTAAGCGTACGCTATATTATTAATTATGCGTTTTTGGGTATCTTTTACCTGTTTTTCTAATTCTTTAAAAACATTCTCATATAAGCCTATTACTTTTTCTGTTGGATATTTCAGAAGTTCGGGTAGTATTAAAGATAATTCGTCTAAATTTTGTTTGCTTAATTCATGGTAATTAAATTTATCAGCATTAAAGACTTTTCCAAAGATTTCAATAACATTTAATCTGTTGATGACTTCTTTTAAGTCAGGTAGTGCCTCATTGGTTGAGTATGCTAGAGGGCTACAAGTGTGGATATATTCTACGCCTCTTCCATAAGGCAACATTTTTGTTCTTGGAATTCCTTTATAAATACTTTTAATTAAAGCTGTAAAGTTACTCGACATCAAGGTTTCAGCTTTAACATCATCAATAGCAATGTTGCAACAATTGTATTTTGCGCAAAAATATTCATTACTTTTTGCTGTTGAACCTCCTGATGTCATAGCCTCTTTAGATAAACCAAAAATTGCTAATCCTGCTGTAACTAAGGTTGATTTACCTGTGCCTGTGTCGCCAAACAGTATAAGAGTTGGTGCGCCAAGTCCTTTGATGAATTCATTATAGAATAAAGCCATACACATATGTCCTAATGTCAACATTGGTAATGCTATATCTTCTTCCCAACATTCTTTAATGTTTATAATAAGGTCTTTTGCTATCTCTTTTCCTGTTTTAAGGCTTGTGGATAGTTTTGGTAAATAGTGAGTTG
Organism: Candidatus Gastranaerophilales bacterium; assembly: GCA_947624685.1. GTDB lineage: Bacteria > Cyanobacteriota > Vampirovibrionia > Gastranaerophilales > Gastranaerophilaceae > RUG14156. The sequence goes on from CANQLJ010000012.1 coordinate 7,048, forward strand.
CCTCATTCATTTTTATGTAAGTATTTTCGCTTGTTTTAATAATACCGTCTTTATCTGCCCAAATTATTCCATCGGGTGTTGCAAGTGCATTTTCATATAAAAAGCCTTGGTTTATTAAGCCCGCATTTGAATATATGGTTAATTTACTTGCAACTAAAGGTGAAATATATTGCATAAAGAATGTTTTAAATTCCGCTTCCGACATATTTACATAAAAATTGTTTAAAGAAGAATCTAATAGATTTTGAAACTGCTTATAATCAGACTTTGTATTGTTTGCAATTACAATATCTTTTTCTTCATGGCCATCTGAATTTTGAACGGTAACAATATAGTGCTTTTGGTTCTTTTTACCGCTTTTATCATTGTAGATTAAAGTACATTCTTTAACATCTTTTGCGACAAAATTTGCAACAAGTTTCGCTTTTAAACTGCCCTTTTTACGGGTTATAGAAAATACCCTATTCCATTGTTGATGTAAAAATCTATTATCATTTAGTATGTTGTATTCATCTTCATCAAATTTGATTGTAATAGGGTTTGACATTAAAGTTGATGTTTTTAAGATATTTTCATTTTCGTCAAAAAGCTCTATAATTGTTTTTTGTGGTTCTTGTGCCAATTCAACTGGCGAATTTATTTTATCTGTCATATTTTTCTCCTTTTTTGTATTTGCATTTTGCACAATCAGCAAAATAGTTGCTTATTGTTTTACAACTGACATTGTATTTACTTGCATTTTTAAATTTCTTTTTAGTGGCAAGGGGATTATAGCCAGGATAATTCTGACTATAATAATCAAATAAATCCTCACCATTTGAAAAAGAATTTAGAACACAGGCAAATAAATGCCATAAGGGTTCTGAGAGGGTTTTGGCATTATCAACGCAATGTTTAATAAAAGCGCATTTATCATACATTCGCTGAAAATCGCCATCTATAATTTTTCTCTTTCAAAAATCCTCTGGTTTTTTAATTGTAAGTTTAATAGTAGGTATTTCTGATGCAGGCACTGCTTTATTTAAAAATTTAACCCATTCTTCAGGCAAATTTTCGATAATGAAATTGCCATTTTCATCCACGCCATCAATGAATTTGTAAGCCTTATCATCTATTTTACTTGGTTCGATTAAGACATAGCCTTTATATTTGACATCAATGTCGTTGCCAATTTTCCCAACAGGGTTTGTTAATCTCTCATCTGTGAAAAAATAATGTCTTCCGCCTCGTGGTGTGCTTTGAGTTAGGGTTTTTGGAAGTTTACCTAATCTGCTCTCTAATTCTTCAAGTGATTTTAGTCCATTTAGTCCTCTCGCCTTATCAACATCGCAATCAATAACTATGATGTTTGATAAGTTGCAAGCTAAACCAATGTTAAAACCCTTTGATGAATACTCATTAACATTGAAATTGATTTTGCCATCCCAAAATCCATTTTGCGTTGCAGGTGCTTTACCATTTTTCTGACATTTGAATAGTGCACAATCATTTAATGTGATTGTTTTCATTGTTTTTCTCCTTTTTCTCTAGCGTAAATACACAACTCAAAGTGAGGGGCTAGAGTACTCCTCTATCCTGAGTTTGAGAGAAGAAAACCATTGTAACTATTGCAAAACCAAAATTTGTGATATAATTAAAGTGAAAAATATATTTTTAGTTACGGGATGATGATTTTCTTCTCGTAATTTTTTTTGTTTGTTTTTTGTTTTCTCCTTTCGTATTTTTTTTAAAACCTTTATATTTTTATTATAACCATAAAAAAATGCCTGTAAACCCTCTCTAATTCTACCATTCAGCGATTTTCAAAAGCAAAAATGATACTATATATCATGTTTTTTCAAAATGTTTTTTTAAAGATACGAAACATTAGCGATTTTTAGAAAATTGTTACAAAAATTTACATTTTGATTTAAAAAGTATTTGTTTTGTATATAAATAGCATATAAAATTATTTACATGACTTTACTTAATAATGCGTTACATTTGTTTGTTTTGGAAAAATAAAATAAGCAGAATTAAATTTTAAGTTCTCTTTAATAAATTTATATATAAAAGAACTTAAAGTAATCTTTCTGCTTATCCTAGATAGCTGAAAATTGATAAATTTTATACTATTAAACTGGTAATTGTTGATTTTTTAGATCCGGATATAAACCAAGTAAAAGTTTTGTGATGAAAATATTTATGTTTTTCTTTACTATAGCCGTTGAAACCATTAACTCATTTGAAATTTCCTTTGCACTGTAACCCTTTTTGACGAGTTCAAAAAATTCTTTTTCTCTGTCGGTTAGTTTAACGGTGTCTTTTATTTCACATGTAAGTTTATCGGTTTCTTTGATGTCAAATTTAGCAAGTAAATCCTCAATTTCATTATATGACAGGTTAATTATTTGTCTAATTTCAGTTTCTGATTTCTTTTCAATCATTTCTAAAGCGATTTTAAAATTAATGTTAGTTAAAAACAACCACTGACCATAATATTTAATGCAATAGTCATTACTTTTCACCTGCTATCCCCTTAACTTGTTTTTTAGTTTTTATTTGCCTCTAATTTTTCATTTATCCAGTTTGCATATTTTTCAGCCAATTCTACAAAAGAGTTATCATCTATTAGCATTGCAATATTTGTTATCTCGTATGTTTCTTCAATGGTTTTTTGAGCAATGCTATAAACAAGTCCCCCAATATGAAATTGAGGTATTGTAGATTTGTCATTATCAAGATTAAAAGATAAGCTTATCCTTTTGCCATTTGTTGCGTCATAATTAAGAATATTTAAATTATTATCAACAGGTATGGCAGGTTGTATATTTATTTGTTTTGCTACTTCTTTTTTAAGTCTTCTCCACAATTCATTTTGTGTATTTTGAAGTATAATTTGTCTTCGTTGGTCGTATTCTATTTGTTCGGGTCCTCTATAAAACTTATTTTCTATCACCATATATTAATTTCCCTTCTTTTTATTTTTTTTAAATTATATTAACAACCCTGAAATGCGTCAAATAAAAGGGTTTTATCCTAAATATTTCTTGATTGCAGGTATAATAAACTGGTTAATTGTTTTGTCTGAATTGACATAGAAATCATTATAAAAATTTTCTTCTGTAAATACTTTTTCTTCTATTTTTTCTGTCTTGGAATCATAATTAATACAAATATACACATTTTCTTTCTCATAAGTAATACGAGCTTTCTTATTATTAGTTATATTTATATGCCAATAATAGTTGTATGAGCTAAACCTAGGTTCATCGTCACTTTTAGGTTCTAAAACCATATAAGAATTACTAGTCAATTGTTCTTTTAATTTACTTCTAAAACCTTTCATTATCTCTTCTTTGGCAACATCTAAAGAGTTTGAAATACTTTGAGCATTTTCAAAGTTTTCTAAATTTTCTAACAATAATTCTGATATTTCCATTGTTGCGCCCTCTGATTGTCCTATAAATTGTTGAATTGTACTCTTGAATTGTTGCAAAATTATTTTGATTGGCATTCTCTCAATTGTAGCCTTATGATAAATACATTCATCAAGCCAGTTTAAAATATGCTTAGACCAAGAAATACATTTTATTTGGGTTTTAGCTAGAGAACCGATACTTTCGTTTGCGGGATATTCACCGCATTTGGTTAAATAATAAATTTGACTGTTATTTACGCTGTGGCAATAATCGCATACTTGATTATCTTGGTCTTTAGCGTTGATTTTAACCTCAATGGGTATAGTCAAAGAATTATCATTTTTATCAACTACATTAATACAAATATCAATTCGCCTTAAATCTTCAATAACCCTTTCTTGTTCTATTGATACGGTTTTAAACTCTTGCGGGTTAAGGTCTAAAACATATTTTAAAAATAAATCAAGATAAACCCTATTTAAACAATGTTGTCCATTTGGGTTTATAAGTTCACAAAGCAACCTGCAAAGATAAACTTCCTTTGTGGTTATGCCTATAATATTAAAGATATTAAAACCTTTACCAGTTTCTTCGGCAATGACTTTATGTCTTAGAAATATATTTTGAGCTTGTTTAAGTAATGTTTTTAACATGTATATCTTTTTTCTTCTTCCATAGCGAGAAATCTCCTTGCTAGTTTCAATGCTAGCAAAAATAATTTTAAAAAGCAATGAAATAATACCTAACTAATAAAATGATAAAACATTTCTAATAAAAATATAAAACTACTCAATTTTTAAAATCTCAAAAACATTGTAACATTAGTTAAGAGGGCATATATGCTAATAGATAAAGAAGAACCTTTTTATAATGTTACTCAAGTTGCGCAAATTTTGCAAATTAGTGCAGATAGATTGCATACTTATGATGAAGAAAAACTGGTTGCACCAACAAGACAGGCAAAAGGTAATAAACGCTTATATTCTGAAATGGATGTCATTTGGCTAAAAGACGTTAGAGCAATTATCGCTAAAGAGCGTATGAATATTTATTCTTTTAAGTTAATGCTGAATGTTTTGGCATATATTTCTGATGAACAATTTGAACAATTAAGAAAGAACAGCGCAAACAATGATATTTGGGATATTTTTGCACGCATAAGAAAAAATCCAAATTTTGACAAGCTAAAAAATTTTTAATTATTTTGAAAGATACACAATAATAAAGTGTATCTTTTATAAAATTATTCCAAATTATTCCTCTTGTTATATTTGAAATAATCTGTAAACCCTTGTAAATAAAGGGGTTTACCTTAAATAATACATAAAATATAATATTAATATAAAGTGTATTATTGATAATGAGTGAATGAGAGAAGTAAAAAGTTTACTTTTTATTTCCGAATGAACGAATTAAAAGCTTATTAAGCTTATTATTAGTGGTTTTCAGCCACAAAGGAGGTAAAATTAAATGGAATTTGTACAACCAATCAGAAGTTTAAAACAGATTGAAACAATCAAAAAACTTCTAAAACAACAAAGTTTAAGAGATTATTGTTTATTCGTTCTTGGAATTAATTCCGGTTTAAGGATAAGCGATTTATTAAAATTAAAAATTTCAGATGTATCTGAATATGGCAAGGTCAAAGACAGGATTAGGTTAAGAGAAACCAAAACAAACAAGTTTAAAGATTTTCCAATATCAGATAATGCAAAAAGTGCAATTAGGGAATATCTAAAATCAAGACAATATAATGAAAATGAGCCTTTATTCATATCAAGAAAGAATAAAGGCTTTTTATTGCGACAAAGAGCATATAAAATTTTAAATGAAGCCGCAAGGTCAATCGGAATTAAAGAAAAAATAGGAACTCACACTTTAAGAAAAACATTCGGCTATCACGCATATAATAACGGCTATGACATAGCAATTATTCAAAAATTATTTAACCACTCATCACCTAGTATAACCCTGCGCTACATTGGAATTACACAAGATGAAATGGATGATGTTTATTTGAGCTTAGATTTATAATTTATTTATGATTTATCATAATCTTCAACATGTCTTACATCATAAAAATCAAATTGAAATTCAAAAAACAGCAGGTTAATAACTATGGAAAAACCTTTATGACTTTCACAATTTGGTCTATGAGTAAAGCTTAATCTAATTGAAGCTTTTTCTTTTTTAGCAAATACAATTTCAAGGGTTTTATATTTTGTAAGTTCTAAAACAATTACAAAATATCCAATTTGTTTCATATTGTGAAATCTTAGCCTTTTATGTTTCATAAATTCACTTCCTTTATTTTTAAAGGAGTGAAATCTGAATTAAAAATACCGCATTTATCATCGTATGTTACTATTAAATATCCCATTGATTCAGTTATATAATCATAAATAAAATCTATAACGGTATTTCCTTTTTTATCTACAATGCCGTAATTGTGTTTTTGACTGATTATAAACATTTCGCCATTATTTAATGGTTGTATTTCACAAGGACATATACAACTAAATTTAAACGGCAAAATTTCATTACCCTTTTTGTCAATTAAGCCATGGTTTTCTTCTGTTAAATCTTTAGCCACAAATGCGTAATTGCCGATAAAATTGTGAATATCTTTGTATTTAAAATCAATAATTGTATTGCCGTATTTATCAATATAGCCCCAATTTTCAAAATCAACTGTTGCCCTGATAATATCAGGTTCAAAATCAGGGTAGTCAATAAATTTAAACTTTTTATCGCAAACTCTATTATTGTCAAAGTCAAAAATTAAATTTTCATGGTGTGTAAATTTGTCATAAGTTTTAATAAAAGTTTCATCACTCAAAAACCGCATTTGACGACAATCTTCAAACGGTATGATTATATTATTATTCATATCTATAACGCCAAAGCTTGAATATTCACGCCTGGCAATTAAATATTTATTGTTTTTATTTTTGCAGTATTCTAAATTGTCATATTCAAATGGAATTATAATCTCATCTTTTAAATTTATCACACCGTATTTATTGTTTAATTCTGTAATCAATAAAAAAGGCTCTAAAGAGATTATTCTCAATTCGTTATATTTAAAATCTTGGTTTAAAACGATGTTTCCCTTTAAATCCAATATTGCTGAAAAATAATGTGTTGCCCCACTTTTCTTTAGGCCTTGATGTATCATTAGATTTTCATTGTAAAGGTATGGTTCAACAGTATCATATTGAGGTTTTATGATTACATTAAAATTGTTATCAATTACTCCCTCTTTATTATTTTGATTTATTACAATCAGGTTAGTGTCATCAAAATTCATTAAGCTATTACATTTGATTTTATTTTCCGATAAAACACCGTTTAAATCTAATCTGTGCCAATATTCACCTAATTGCACAAGAAATGTTTTATCCGTTTTGTTAAAACCACAACCAACATTGTTAAACATAAAATTATTTTGAAATTTAGTTGTTTTCATACCTAACCTCATATTGCTAATAATTGCATAAATGCTTAAATAGTGTCAACTGCTCAGGCTCTTTGATAATCGGTTTATTTTCAATGATATCCTGTTTTCTGCGCCATAATTTGTATTCAAAATTGCTTAGAAAATAAAATGGCGTGTATAAAACTTCAAAAAATCTCAATGTTAAACTATCACCCCTTACGACTTTAGCCGGAATTCCATATAGTGAAAGTTGAATATATGCCATTTTAAAGCAAATGTCGTCAACATCAACGGCTTCAACATATAATTGATGTTGATAGTTATAACCTTTTTCTTTCATTGTTTCGCAGTATGCTATGACCATACCGCCACTACCACAACAAGGTTCTGATAAAGTTATAAAGCCTTTATTGTCAATTTCATTTTTTGAATCTGTAAAATTGATTTCTGCCATCATTTTGCTTACATGATATGGTGTGAAAAATTGACCTTTGTTAGAGTTTCCTAAATTCAGATTTGAAAATATCTGCCCTAAAAAGTCTTGATGTTTTTCTTCAAGTGCTGAAATTAAAAGAGCAAGCAGTTTTGAAAAACTTTCTGCTTGCTCTTTTGTGTAATTACAAATTGTATTTTTATATCGCTGTTCTATGTTTGGACTTCGGTAAAAGGGTTGTGCCAATGAACACATACTTAATGTTAAAAAATCCAAAAACACAGTTGAAATATTTTTTGACCTGTCTAAAGCCTCTAAAGCTGATGTAAATTCTTTAATGTAATTCATTCAAATCAATGCCCCTTTCAGATTAAAGCTGATTAAACCTTTTGATACTCTTAAATAAATTTATATATAAGAGGTAAAGAAAGTTTAACCACGTTTATCCTGTAAGGTGTAAAACTTTTAAAAAACCTTGAAAATGGCTTAAACTCAATGTTTTAACCTCTTTTATATATTTTTATATTATTATAAAGAGGAACGGTGTAAACCATTGATTTAAAAGGGGTTTGGCATTATATTACAATTAAATTACAAACGAAATATACAATATTGTTATATTTCAGCCTTAGAAATTTGTTTTGTAATTTTGTAATACTAAAAAACCTTATATTTAAAAATTTTTATTGTAAAAACAGCACTATATGGTAATATAAGCACAAAACAAGGTTATTATTAGGCAGTTTTACTTGTTCTGCTAAAAAACCTCGGCAGGGGTGAGGATATCAGCAAAATATCCTTTCATGAACCCAAGAACGATTCTTGGACAATCATGCAGTTTGTGTAAGCTATAGATTGCACAAACAAGTGGTATGAACGCCACTATAAATAATGAGGCCAATGTAAGGTAGCGCCTTACGCCGGCGTAAGGTTTAACTTAGGAGAAATTTTATGTTAGACCTTATAACTATCTCCATACATCCAGCTTTGTTGGTCTTATTACTTGCAGTGCTGTTTACAAGGAGATAATGGGGAGGAGGGGTTTTGTATCCCTCCTTTTCTGTTTATTTAGTTGATTGTAAAATAATTTTATGGACAAAATGGACACCTTATTTCAATCTAACGGCTGGCAAGCTATGTATAAAATCGGTTATTATGCGGAAATTTTTGCAATTTTTGTAGAGAATTATAATGATTTAATTAAAACTATTAACACTATTCAATCATCAAATCAGCCTATAATTGAGCATTTTGCACAAAATCATTTAAGTAGATATATCTTTAATTTTTTAGCTTCAGCTACAGCCCTTAAAGGCAATTGCTATGCTTTAATGAAACCTTATAAAGATACTGAATTATTGGAAAAATATAAAGAGAAAACAAATAAATACTTTTTGAATAATGATTTGGTAGCTTTTATTAATGATTTTAGAAACTATCAAACTCATTATAAAGTTGAACTATCCTATGTTTCTGCAAAAAATCAGGTCGTATTTTTAACTTATGAATTGTTAAAACAATCAAAACAATGGAATAGTGCCTCCAAAAGTTTTATTCAAAATTCAGGAGAAGAAATTGTAGTTGAAGATATTTGTAAAAAAATATTATAAACTGAATAAAGAATTTTGTTTGTGGTTGATTAATGAGTTAAGATTACTACATAAGAAAGATTTTGAAGAAATTACAAAAACTGCCCAAGTTGTCAATGTAGAATTACCCAAAATGTACCTTGATATTGTTGCAAAAATTCAATCATCAAATATAGTGTTAAATTTAGAATAAAACATTTTTTAGAGATTTATATTTTTAATCATAGAAAATGTTTTATAGCTGTTTAAATCTACAATTTTCTCATACAACTCTTGCACAAAAAGTTCCAATGTTGTACAATGAGGGGAGTTTTTTATTTAAAATAGACGCTTTGGCGTCTATTTTAATTTGTTCCCGAATCGTCTAAAGGCAGGACAGGAGACTCTGGATCTTCTAATGGTGGTTCGAATCCATCTTCGGGAGTTTTTTCATGTCAATTTTTTACATTACCCCTTACCCCCAGTCTGTCGATTTAACCTCAACAGCAGCGAGTTTTTCGTGTCTATATGGCAAAGCTCAGGTTGATTGCTCCAATATTTATGTTTTTAGCTGGAAATTTAGAAAATGTTAAAAGTATTATTTAAAAAGCTCTAAAAATACTTTCAAATAATACTTTCTTTTATAATATTTAAAGAATAAAAAAGGGGGAGGTTAGAATGGTTTCATCATTAAGACACACTGTTTTTAAAAATTTTGGTAAAATTGATTATTTGCATTATTTTAGAAGAATGATTAAAGATTATGAATCATATAAATGGGATTTTGACATACGAACAATTGTTAAAAACATAAAAGTAGAAGTGCCTTGCCCAGAATATGTTTCAAAAAGCGGCTTTACAAAACGATTATGCTTGACAATTATGGACGATAATCTTTTTATAAAAGAATTTGACAGATATTATAACGGTTATATCCGCCCAATGCAGGAATTAAGGAAAAATTTAATAATCGCAAGAAGAATATTTATCAAAAAATATGGTTATTTTACAATATATAACCGGAATTGTTCTATGGCAAAATATAATTGCAAAAATTGCAAAAGCAGGGTTGAATACAATATTACAAAAAAAATTAAACAAAAACAATGACCATATCTATAAAATTACAAGAATATTTGAAATTCTGTATGGCAACTTAAACCACGGACATTGGGCGAATTTGGTTGAATTATAATATTTTTTTCGATTCTTGAATCAAATTTTCTTATTTGAGAAAATTTAGGCTTTTATATGTTTCGACAATCTTATCGTTAATATCGATAAAGTCATGTTTTTATTTAACTTATATTTTCTTTAGGTATCAAAATTCCTCGTTTGGGGTCATGTTGGGGTATAAATCTTACTTTTGCCATAACCTCTTCTTCACCTATGATTAGATCGATATTGCTCTGCATTCGTGCTAATGCTTCTTCATCGTGGTAATAAATATTTATTATAGACCTTTCTTTTGCAAGAAGGATGTGTTTTAAAATATTATGGTCGGTTTCATCAAGTGAATGCCCAACTATATGAAATGTAGAAGTATATATTTTTTTAGGATATTTTAATTCATTTAATAATTCTTGATATTGTTCTATTGTTCCATATCTGTGTCTTTGATGATGTTTTTTAAATATATTAAATTCAATAGGTATTTGCTCATTATTAAAACTATGAGTTCCTAAAACTAAATTGCAATTATCATCATTGTTTATTTTTCCATGTACATATACGGCTTTAGTTTTTATTCCACAAGAACAATAATTAAAGTTTATTTTATAAAGCTGTTCACAAGTATCTGTATAATTAAAATTTAACAGGCTTATGCAATCGCTATTAAGACGTAGAACATATTTAGAGGGGTTTTGTAGCTTTTTAGTTTCTTCTATTAAATATTTTTTAAATTCTTTTGTAAATTCTTGAAGTTGATTGTATAAAAATTCAATAAAATCTTTAATTGATACATTATAGCACTCTCTTGCAATAAGAGTTGGACACTCTCTAAAATATTCAAAGTTATCAAAATTAAAATCCGTATCATCTTTTGCGGCCAAAAAGGCTATTTTTTTATAGTTTTCATATGAATTCTTGTTTTTAAAATAAGGTAATTTGCTCAATTTAACAATTACTCTATAAATCTCTTTTTCAAGATCAATCCATTTATCGCCATACGGAGTTTTATTTAAAAAATGTTTAGCCCAAACATTATTAGATAAGAAGTTGTCGCTTTTATCTACGCCCACACCTATTGTAGTAGTGTATTTTTCTTTGTAATATTTCAAAAAATCACTATATTTAGTTTTTAGTCCATGTACTAAATCAAATCCGTTCCCTAAAATCAAAATATCCATATTATGACACCTCAATTTATCCAAAATATACTGAATTCTCTATCTGAAAAACATTAAGCAACTCTGCTATATTTTATAATTTTTAGAAACCTTATTTGTTAAGAACACCTTTCTTTTAATATGGATTATTATGCTTAAGTGCTTTGTTTCATTATCTTTTCATTGGTTTTCAATATTTCATTATCTGCTTGCTCTATAAGTTCGTTTAATCTTTTTTGATGATTTTTTATTTGTTGCTTTATTACAGATGTATTAAATACAGTATCAAAAGTTCTATAAGCATATGATATAAAATTGCGTTTTCCAAGATGGGTATATTGTTCATATAAATGGTGACGATATAATTTTTTCTGTTTATCTTGTATTGGTATTTTTTGTTTATGCATATTGATAAGTTTCTTTATTGCATTAAATTTCATAGCAATAACTGCTCGTTTTGATTTCCTTAAATATTTGGCTAAACTACCTTCTCTGATTCTTACTTTTTCGCCGTCAAAATAAAATCCTAAATACTGAAGGGGGTGTTGCTTAATTTTGATAGAATTTGTAAAATCATAGCATTGACTTTTTGAATAATTATCCCATTCTTCGATAGGGTGAATTTCAAGACTTTCACCTCTCTCATGAATGAATTCTTTAATTTTACTAACAATTATTTCTTTAATTTTTTCATCGTGAGGACAAATAAACATTATGTCATCACAATAGCGCCTATACATACCACCTACATTATCTGCAAGGTTTTTCATAGCAAAATCGAAAGGTATCATGTAAATATTTGAAAGAAGTGCGGACATTGCAGAACCTTGAGGTATACCATATGGTTTAGTGGCATAAAAGCCTTCATTCTTATGAAATTTTTTACGTTCTGTATCCTTGTAAAAGTTTTTGTACCAATCCTTAAATCTTCTGAATTTTTCTGCGTTTTTAAATAAAATTTTAGGAATTTTTCTATATATTTTTTTATTACATTTCGCACAATCAGCTTGTGTACAAGGTTTCTCTTTATCTTTATTTAGATAGTAACAAACTTCTTTTAAGTCTATATAACAGTACTTTGTTAACGATCTAAATATATTTAAATGATCACTTGGCAATTTATCGACCTCAAGCACCTTTGCCCATTCCTTATAAAGATTTTGGTGATCAATATAATCATAGAAACTATGAATATCAAAAGCTAAGGCATAACAATTATTTTCACGTTTCTTTATTTCTTCAAAAACTTCTTTTGCCATAGTGCAATTATTTGGACGAATCTCGGTGTTATTGATTAATACAGGTGGAAGTTTTCTATATGCTAAAACAACGTCACTTAAACCTAATTCTTGAATCCTTTTTTCATATTTTTCATTTAATAAACTTGCATAATGTGCATATATGTACCCATCAATATGAGAGGCATACCTAATTGGACGTTTTTTTGTAATGCCTTTCTTTTTTAATTCTTCTAATATTTTAGTACATTTATTTTTCTCATCTCCAGATAATTCAAACTGCTTTTTTTCATAGTATTTAATTTTGTTTATTGTATTAGAACGTCTGTCTTTTATATCAAAAGCTATAAAGGGATAGAATGCGTGTTTTGTAATTTTTTCTGGAGAATTTAAAAACAAATATAGAGAGTTAATTTGCTGCTTAATTTTATTTTGTGACTCTGGTGTTATTATATATTTTATTTTAGTGTTTGATTTATCTTTTTCTATATATCTACCAAAAGAAAGGGGTCTATCAAAATGAGCAAAACTTTTTAGATTAAACGTTGGGATTATTTCAGTAACCTGTTTTGTTAATATCAATTTTTGTCGATTGTAATCATTTTGTTTTTTTGACATATATTTCCTTTTTAGCACGGAAGACACTCGGATTCGTTCGTCCATATAAGTGTCTTCACAAACTTAAGTCCGTAAGGACTAATTTCTTTGACCATTCAGATTGGTTTTAACCTTCTTGTAGATTTTTAAAACCTCAAATCCTTGTCAGCAACGAGTTTATACTCTATGTTATAATGATAAATATAACCTTAGGAGGAATATCTTTATGATAATATTGCAAACTCTAATTCAGAACCTGCTGGTATATCACCAGTCTATTCCTAACCTTCTTGTAAAGATAATGCTCTGCATTATACTTTACAAAGTTTATTTACTCCCCATCTGTCTAATCAGTAATACCAACCAACAAATGGCATGATAATAATACTACAAAATTATTTAATTAAGAAAAATTTTAATTATTTTTTAATATTTGAATCTGGAGTTAAATTTTTTCTTCTCATAAAAAGTATTCTGTCTCGCAAATCGCTATCGTAAAAGCGTTCTTTGCTTTTACTCCAATTTTTAAAATCTGATATAAGTTCTGCATCTGTACAACTTAAATTATTGTTCAAACGATTTTTCCACACTGCATAAAGCGTTGCTATAGCTTCACAAAAGTCTGAATTTTTGCCTCTAAATAATTCCAACAAATTATTTATTTCTATTGTTTCCGCACTGAATACTTTGTTAAATATATCAGTAATTTCATTATTTTTTTCAAGCGGAGTATATTTTGTAACTTGAATATTGCCTTTTTGTTCTTTTTTAACATCAAACCATTTTTTATTTTTCAAGATATCTTCAACTTCATATCTAGCCTGTGCATCATGGGGACCTGCAACTTCTTTTTTATAATTACCGGCAAGATTTATTTTTAAATGTGTTTCACATAGATACAAGATCTTTTCTAACTTAATTGCCCCAAAATTTTGTTCATTGTGTAATTGAAAAATAATTTCTGCACTTAGGATTGTTCTTTTGAGTTTTAAATCAATAATTTCACCTCTTAAGCTTTCTTTTTTGCTAAAAACAGTTTGCATTATAGATTGTAATAGTTCAGAAGAAGATTTTTGTATAATATTATTTTTATTTTCTAATTCCTCACATAATTGCATTAATTCATTAACTTTAGCGACAATTTGTTGTTGCTCGGCGAGTGGTGGAAGAGGAATAATAATATTCCTTGTTTTTTCTACTCCTAATTCGGTTTGCTTTGTTGTTTTTGCACCTTTTACTTCTTTGATTTGATTTTGTCCATAAATACAATTTATAAATTTTTCGATATAAATATTTATGCAAAAAATAGGTGATATTGACAAAACATGTGAATCGAATGGCAAACCAAGGGCTTCTGTATTTATGGTACTACATCTGCCAATTGTACCTTCACCTGTTGAATTTATTAATAAATCATTGGTTTTTATTAACTTGTTTTTATCAAATTTATTGAAACTTTCTTCTGTAACGAACTTACAGTGTTCTAACTCTATTGAACCCCAACGTACACATTTTTGATTAATAAATTTGTATTTAGAATTATTGCTATATTGGGGAGTGACTCCTCTATTAATAGTTGCAATTTCACCTAATCTCACCCACTCCCAGTCCTTTGGAAGTTCAAAAGGAATTTCATCTTGGGTAATCGATGGCAGGGGTTTTTCTTTTTTGATTTTACCTTGTTTGATTAATTCTTCTTTTTGCACTTTTATTCTTTTTAATAATTCGCTTGCGGGTTTGTCGTTCGGGTTTTGAGGAACGAGTTTTCCTTGAACTGCGTGTTGTAGGATTGATTGTTTAATTTTATCGGGCAGAGTTTTGTTTAGTTTCTCTAATTCTTCTTCGTTTTTGCCGTATTCTTCCACCAATGGCAAAATTTCTTCCAATTTATCAACAATACGTTGTTGTTCGGCAAGTGGAGGGAGGGGAATAAGCATTTTTTTAAATATATCAAATGGCGGTATATTCTTTATTGCAGAACCTTTACTATATGTTTTAGAATCTTTTTTTAGGATAATATCAAAATACATAAGAAAATATTTTATGTTAATGTCTTTTGTAATAGTCATTCTCATTAACGCTTGGTTTATAATACCCAATTCAATATTATCTGGCATTACATAGGTTTCTCCTATTGTACCAGCACAGCTAACAATTACGTCACCTGCTGATACTTTAAAATTTTTCATTGATTTTTCATAATATTCCTTTGATATATAATAATTCCCAAGAGTTGCATCTTTTTGTATTGCGTTTTTTTGCTCATAGACTTTAATAGTGTCGTTACCCCTTGGAACAAATATTTTTTTTGTTAAAGTACTGCCAAAAGGTCCTTTTTTATATATTCCAATGTCACTTACCCTGCACCATGTCCAAGAATCAGGAATGATAAATGGTTTTTCATCTTCTGTAATCGGTGTAAGAGGTTTTTCTTTTTTGATTTTGCCTTGTTTTATCAGTTCTTCTTTTTGCGCTTTTATTCGTTTTAACAATTCACTTGCAGGTTCATCATTAGGGTTTTGCTCAACCAACTTTCCTTGCATAGCATATTGTAATATTGCTTTTTTAAGAGTTTCTGCTTTCATTAGCCTGCTTTTTCTCCGATTAATTCTTTAATTTTGCTCAAAACCTCATCAATATTTTTATCAAGTTCAGCCCTTTTTTCTTGATATTGTTCTATTAGTTCTAATGGTGGTAAAACAACTTCTTCTTCATAAGGATAACCGCATAAATCAAGATTATAATTTCTTTGTTTTATTTCATCAATTGTGTATTTTTTAGCCTTAAAAAAGCCGTCAAGTTCTATTTCTTTTCTATCTTTCCACCAAGTTTCAACAGGTTTTAGGTGTTCTCTTTTCATTGGTTTTGTTTTTGAAAAATTCTTGTAGCCCTCTGGCATATCCAGCCTATAAAACCAAGTAACACTCGTCGGTTCACCTTTTATAAAAAATAAAAGATTTGTATTAATTGAAGTATAAGGAGCAAATACACTTTTGGGAAGTCTTATAACTGTGTGCAAATTGCATTCTTGCATTAATTTTTCTTTAATCCTTGTTTTAACACCTTCCCCAAATAATGCCCCATCGGGCAATACTATTGCGCATTTACCTTGTGGTTTCAATTTTGCAATTATATAGAGCAAAAATAAGTCTGCCGTTTCTTTCGTTCTATATGCAGACGGAAAATTTGTTTCAATGCCGTCTTCTTCCACTCCTCCAAAAGGCGGATTAGTTATTATACAATCAACCCTATCAGAGGTTGTTATATTATTAATAGGTTTTGATAATGTATTATCTCTTTTTATATTTATCGGAGTGTCAATCCCATGCAATATCATATTTGTTGTGCATAATTGGTGGGGAAGCGGTTTTTTCTCAATTCCAAAGATATTATTATTTAGAGTTTCGCCGTCTTTTGTATTTTTAATTTGTTTTTTCAAGTGTTCAATTGAACATGCCAGAAATCCACCCGTACCGCAAGCAGGGTCAAGAATTTTTTCACCGAGTTGCGGGTTTATCATATCAACAATAAATTGTGTTATCGCACGAGGAGTGTAATATTCTCCGGCGTTCCCTGCTGATTGCAGACTTTGCAAAAGTTGTTCATAAATATCATTAAAAAGGTGTCTGTCTTGCGATGAATTAAAATCTATTTCATTTATTTTATTTATAACCTGCCGAAGTAAAGTACCGGATTTCATATAGTTATATGTATCTTGAAATATATTTTTAATAATTAAAGCTCTGTCATCTGAATTGTTTTCAAGGTTTTGCAAATATGGAAATAAATCATTATTAATAAAATCTATTAAATCATCGCCTGTCAGTCCTTCGTCATCTTTAGCCCAAGATTGCCAGCGATATTTTGCTTCTATGGGCGAATTATAATTATCCTGCGTAAGTTGCGCTTCATCTTCTTTATCTGCAAATATTTTTAAAAATAACATCCAAACAATTTGGGAAAGTCTTTGAGCATCTCCATCTACTCCCGTATCTTTTCTCATTATGTCTTGTATTGCTTTAACTACACTTGATATATTTGGCATTTTACGCTACCCCATCACTAAATAATTCTTTTTCAAGCTCTCTAATAGCTTGTTCATATTTTTCTTTTCCGCCAAATTCCTTTATAATCTCCATAGGAGTACCAAAAGAATCAAAAGGCTGAAATCTTAATATTTCTTTGCTTTCAATTTCCATTATTCCGCTATCGGCAAATTTGTCTATTATTGCATTTAATATAGCTCTTGCTTTAGTTGAATATTTGGCAAAGTAGTTACGTTTTTTAACATTTTCTGCACGCTCTTTTCTTGAAAGCGGTGGCATATCAAAAGCAACATGGCAGATTAAATCAAAAATGCTTAAGTCTTTTCCGGTTTTTTGCTTAACCTCATCTGATAACTCAGAAAACATTACCCCTTGTTCTTCAAGTTCTTTTATAATAGCCGTCTTTTTATCTGTTTCAGACCACTTTTTAATAAAATCATTTAAAGTTGCAAATTGAGATTTTAAACTTTTCTTTGTATAATCAATTAAACTTTCTGTTATTAATTTCCCATCATTACCATAATATTGAACACGTTCACCGACCTGAACAACCTCAATCCCGTTTACATAGAATTTTCTTGTGGGATTTTCAATCTCGACTATATTAATATCAGGAGGGAGCTCAACAATTGTTTCATCTTGAGGAAGTTCATTAATAAGTGTTTCAACTTCTTCTTGTGTTTGTTCATCATCAGAAAACTCTTCACCCTCTTTGACTTCTTTTATTTTAACCGGTTCTCCGTCAAATTCCTTATCTTCAAAAAGTCTT
Source organism: Candidatus Gastranaerophilales bacterium (assembly GCA_947624685.1). Lineage (GTDB taxonomy): Bacteria > Cyanobacteriota > Vampirovibrionia > Gastranaerophilales > Gastranaerophilaceae > RUG14156. The sequence continues at coordinate 24,869 of CANQLJ010000012.1, forward strand.
GTAACACCTCTGAAATCCAGAATAGTAAAATACCATTTGTTATAATCAGGTCTTAATCGAGTACCACGACCGATTATTTGTTTAAATTCGGTCATAGAATTAATATTACTATCTATTGCAATTAATTTACAAGTTTTAGCGTCAACTCCCGTTGACATTAACTTTGAAGTGGTTGCAATTACGGGATAAGTAATTTCAGGGTCTATAAAATTATCTAATTCTTTTTTTCCTTCGTCATTATCACCGGTAATCTGCATTATATATTTAGAATTTTCTTTAACCATATCAGGATTTTCATTCACCAAAGCCTGACGCATTCTGTTTGCGTGGTCAATATCAACACAGAATACAATGGTTTTATCATATCTGTTATTTTTCTTTAAATATTCGCTAATCCGTTTTGCAACAAGCTCAGTTCTTTCATCAACTACAATTTTTCTATCAAAATCTTTTACGTTGAATTCTTCATTTGGTACAACATTGCCATATTTGTCAATAGTACCTTCTTTAAGTTTTAAACCGTCAAGGTCAATGTTTATAAGTGGCCTGATTACTTTATAAGGTGCTAAAAAACCATCTTCTATTCCCTGCTTTAAAGAATATGTATATATGGGTTCTCCAAAATATTCAATATTTGAAACTTCTTTTGTTTCTTTAGGGGTTGCAGTTAAACCTAAATGGGTTGCAGAACTAAAATAATCTAAGACTTCTCTCCAAGCAGAATCTTCTTTTGCACTTCCTCTATGGCATTCATCTATCACAACCAAATCAAAAAAGTTAGCAGAAAACTGTTTATAAGCATCCTTATCTTCGTCATTTCCTGTTAAACCTTGATATAGTGCAAGATAGATTTCATAAGATTTATCAATCTGCCTTTTTGTAATCTTTGTCATTTTATCACCGAAAGGTGCAAAATCTTGATTTTTTGTTTGGTCTACTAAAATATTTCTATCCGCTAAAAATAATATTCTTTTTTTCTTTTTAGCTTTCCATAAACGCCAAATTATTTGAAAAGCAGTATATGTTTTTCCTGTGCCTGTAGCCATAACAAGAAGAACTCTGTCTTGACCTTTTGCAATTGCTTCAACCGCTCTATTTATAGCTATTCTTTGATAATATCTGGGTTCTTTCCCGTTAGTGTCCTTATGATAGCTTTGTGTATAAACTTCTTCAATTTCTTGTTCTTCAATGCCCTTGAATTTCTTATACTTTTCCCATAATGTTTTAGGGGAAGGAAATTCATCTAAATTTAATTCTGTTTCCTTTTTGCCTAAAACAACCGTTCTATCGTGAAATAAAAAAGCATCCCCGTTTGATGTAAATACAAAAGGAATATCAAGAATTTCAGCATATTCTATCGCTTGTTGCATACCTGCTCCAACAGGATGGTTGTTATCTTTTGCTTCAACAATAGCGATAGGAATATTGTTTTTATAATACAATATATAGTCAGCTCTTTTCTTTTTGCCTCGAGAAACAAGTTTTCCTCTTACTATAACTTTACCTGCGGTAAATGTAACCTCTTCTCTTATTTGTGAGTTTTTATCCCACCCTGCTTTAACAATAGCCGGTGTTATATATTTTGTACAAATATCACGTTCGGATAAATCTCTTTTATTCATAAAGACCTCGCAGCTACTTGAGTAATTGTAGCACAAAAACCGACATTTTATAATTTACAATTATATTAGAAATAAATATAGCTTTAGGTTATTAGTCAATATCTTTATAATTTTCAACAAGTGCAAAGGTTGAGATGTTATTTATATCTATAATCTTGTTGTACAAATTAAACAAGAAAGACACTTTTTATCAATATCTTTTGATAATTTAACTTCAAAACCTATAATTCTCCCTAAATCACCAACAAATAAAATTGCCGTTTGGATAGAGGTTATTTTTTGTTATCCAACATTTTTTTCAATTTGTCAATAACATCAACGATGCATTGTGGAGTTTTTTGACCTTGATTCATGAATTTATTTACATAACTAAAATTTATCAAATATTTATCAAGAAATGAGATATATTCTTTTTTACCTGCCGTGGTTAATAGTTCAACCAAAGCTTCCGTGAATTCACCTGTTTTATCATCGGGGATTTTTTCAAGCAAACATCTTATTAATTTATCGTATTCATGCTCGGTAAATACATCTTCACGCAGTTTCGTCAATGTTTTTAATATTTCTGTACTGCCACTATATGATAATTGATAACAATCTCTTGTTAAATATTCATAAACGCAAAAGTCATCGCCTTTTTTACCTAATTTATCAACAACTTTATTTAAAGCCAAAATAACATCTTCATTTCGATTATTCCAAACATAATAATTAATTTTTTCAATATCTGAATTTTCACCGTATTGAGATAATTTATCAAGAGCATCCGTTATTTCTTCTTTCTGAACTTTTTCATTATTAATGTGATTTAATAAGGTAGCACAATATTGTTGTTTTTCTTCAATGGTAGGATTAGCACCAAATGTCGGCTCCGGTACTTTTATTATATCTGCCGCTTTTGGATTATTTATAACACCTGATAAGCTATCAGAAGCATCTTTAGGATGCGCATCAGATGCTAAAGAAGGCGCAGCAGGCGGGGTTTTAGAATTTGAAATACTGCCGGTTGGTGGTGGAGTTGTTGAAGTTGGTGGAGTTGGCGGTTCGGGGGACTTTTTTTTGTTAAACAAACCGGATAAAGCACTTCCTATTTGTTTTCTTTTTACAAATGCAACAATAGCTAAAGCTATTGTTGCAACTATTGCACCTATTTTAAATATTTTCTTTTTATCGATTTTTTTATTAAGATTTTTACCGCTATTGGTATCAATTTTAATATCTTTCTTTTCAAAAGAATCATTCCCGCAAACCATATTGGGTATAACAAAAGAATTATGAGATTTTGTTTTATCTTCAAAATTTGCAGGACTATTTACAACATTAGATTTTACATTATTTATATAATCTTGCATTGACATCATAGGTTCTCCCTAAACAATTAAAACATGTGAAGGTAAAAAATTGCCTATGCTTCTTTATATATTTTTTCAAGATATTTATCGTAAGGAAGAATTATATCTGTATTTGTTTTATTATTAACAACTTTAGAAGTTAAATATCCTGCTGTTAATGTAACCGGTGCAAGGACCAATGATAAAATTCCCGTTGTTTTTATATCAAATTTTTGTTTATGTATCTTGCTTAATATACCGCTTGAAATAAATGCTATCGGAATTGCAGATACAGCACCGATAACACTACCCAATTTTTCATTTCGTTTTTTCTTATTGATTGCATTTTGGTATCTGTTTAATTCTTCATCATTTAAACGCACAAAACTATCTTTAAATTCAATTCCCCAAGCATCGTTTAAAAAAACGTTGCTCAAGCGAACAACATTTTTATCTGAAGTTTTGTTTTCTACAGAATTTTGTTTAAAATTCAAAGGACTATTAACAGAATTTATCTTCATATTTAATTCTCCTTATCTTTATTTTCTAACCTAACTCTCACTTTGTCAATAACTAAAGAAAAAGGAGATTGAGATGGTTTCATTGTTAAGGCACGCTGTTTTTAAAAATTTTGGTAAAAATTATTCTCTATGGCAGATTTGTTAAGAAATAAAATTTCGGATTTTTATTCGATTTGCCATAAAAATTATTTTCCATATTTACCTTATCGGTCATTAATCATTCTCCTTTTTTGGCAATTATAATACTCTGTATAACATTTTGTTTTGTTAACAGTGTATCAAGGTCATAAATTTTTATAGGCAATCCTTGATTATGCGGATTAAATAAATAATAAACACTTTGTCCCATAGAATCTGTCGTCTTTGTTAAGCTGTATGCGTGTGCGCCCATACCAAGTTGAACCGTATATTCCTTATAAAATTTATCTGTCTTTAAAAGATTAAAATCAAAATCGTCTGTTGTATAAACTTTATCTATACTTATGTTAAGTTCATTTGCTTGAGCTTTTTTCATTAACCATATATAATCACCGTTAGCTTGAGCTATATCGTCATCGGAAATTGAATTTTGATTTTTATATTGTTCAATTAACCAGTTAATAGAATCAATATAATCTTGTTTTGTGAATTCTTGTCCCTGTTTTTCCTGTTCATATTTTGTTTCTTCATAAGACTTAATATGAATATCTACATATGTTTTAGCATTATATCCTAATGTATCTAAAACATTTGCTTGGGTTCCGCCATTACCTAATAAGTATTCACCAAATGAATTATAGTGGTCTTTCTCTTGCGATGATTTAAGTCCCACAGTAGAATATAATTTTGTTTTAACGGCGTCATCAAAAGTTGTCCATTTATATTCACCATTATCTTCATATATGAATATATTTGTTCCGTTTTTCTCAATGAATTCCGTAAATTCTGCTAATTTATCGGCACTAAGAGAAGCTTGTACCTGATTTATTTTATCTTCGACCAAATTAACGCTATAAGTGTATTCTAACATTCTAAATCCGTCAGCACCGTCAGAATAAACATCTTTCCCTTTTTCTACAGGCATTTTTCCATTCTTAAATACACATTGACTTCTGTTAGACAAATTTACGGTAATATTACCATTAGAATCTTCACTAAACTTGCTTACAATATCTGCTCTTGTATCCGGATCACAATATAAGGACATAAATGTTTCTATTGCATAACAATCACCTAAAACTTGCTGACTTGAAGTAAATCTTTCAATAGGAGGAAATAACTTATAATATGTTTCTTTAGTTATACTCATCAATTGTGAACTTGTATCGGATGTTTTTATTCTGATATAATCTTCGCCTTCCACTTGGAATGTATCACCAATATTTACGGAAGAAATACCATTTTGTTCATTTTTAAATGCAGGGGTATATGCTTGAGCTAACTCTGTTTGAAGATGAGTTTTATCCGTATTTTGTGCAATTGTATCATATAAAATATCTATATCTTTTTTTAAATTTTCAGATAATGTCCATTTATTTGTACTGTCATACTCGGAATCATCAAATAATTCTACACTCCCCAAATTATCAAGCACTCTTATAGCACTTGGATTAATTGAACCTGATTCTATCAGTTCTAATAAAGTTTGAATATAGCTTGCTTCAACACTTGCAGGATTTACACTTAACAGTTCTTTTATATTTGAGTATAATGTTTTATTCATTTCTTCTAATGACAAACCTTCAAAAAAATTCTCGGTCATTTTATCTGAAAATTCACCAAGCCCTAATATGCTTTTACCGTCAGGTGTTTTTAAATTTTTAAAATACTTAAATGCATCTAAGTATTCTTCGGGAGTATAATATTTACTATCTTGATAATTTTCTAAATAAAATTTTATATCATCTGCTGACATTTTCATAATTTTATTTGATAAATCAGTATTTAAAGAAAGCATACCATATTTTACTATATCCGAAGGGTTTATTAATGTTTTTTGTGATATGAAGGAAATATTTGATAACAGATTTTCCCAATCACAATCTTTAAAACATTCTACAGACAAGCCATTTTTACTAATTCCATTAGTTATATCCAGAAGCATATCTATTGTTTGATCATCAATTCCCGCATCACTCAAAATATCATTAAAGTAATCCTGCCCTAATGTACTGCTATATGCGTAATTAAAGCCAAGAGAACCTTTATATCCCGTAACTTTTTCTATATTTTCATATGTTACAATTTCGTTTTTTATTAATTGAGCAAGGATATAAGCTCTACCTGTATCGGCATGATTGCTAAGTCCGGTAAATTCGGTATACATAGCAGGGTCAATATATTCTCCCGCTTCAATAATATCTAATACGGCTTGTTGAGAAAACTTAATACCAAAATCTTCTAATCTGCTGCAGGCTAAATCAATTATTTTTGAAAAATCTTTACATAATTTATTTATATCACGGTTTTGAGATAACCATTCAAAATCTTCATTTTTTTCTAATATTTTTAAAACGACAGATTCAAGTTCTTCTGTTGTCATTATCGAAGAAGAAATTTGAGCGGAGTTATTTTGCGCATTCGCTGTTTGGCAAGATGCAATCCCCGCAGCAGCATTAGCGCAGATAATAGCGTCTTGTGCCTGTGCTTGAACATTTGCTATTTGAGTTTGCGAAGCAGCAAATTGTGCTAAAGTTGTATCAACAACCATATCCGTATTTTGTGAATTAGGATTTACAAGCTGAACATCTGTATCATTTTGGGCATTAGCTAAAGCGCTTTCTTTCGTTATTGGTGTTTCTTGATTTAACTGAGAAGTATTAATCGTATTTTCGCTAAACTCTGCCGTTATTGTATCATTATTAACGTTGGGGTTTGTAATGTTATCCCCATTTACCATGCCGGAGCCAAGATAATAGGAGTTATCAGCCCAATCGTGCAAAGTAATATCTGCTCTATAGTTATCACTTGGTATTTGTGTAAATACTTCCATTCCGTCTTGGCTTCCCAAAGATTGAATGTTGGGTATGTTGGTATAACTTATTCTAATGGTTCTTGTTGTATCATATATTTTCCCATTCAGTGAAGCAGGAGCGTCATATTGAGTTAAACCCCGTTCATTATTAGCTGAATCATATATTTTAGCCATATCTGATGCGGAAATATCCGTTGCTAATACATTTCCATTTTTATCAAGATAATTAGTATATTTCATCCCGTCTTCATTTGTACCTTTTTCGGTTTTCACCGTACCCTCAGGTTTAGGAGTCCCCGCAGCTAAATGTAGCGCTTCAAATGCAACACCGCCTATAAAACCTGATAATATAGCAGTGCCAAGATTTTCGGCGGAAGCATTCAACCATTCATCAAAAGTGGCTTCTTTGCCGTCAAGAGCACAAGTTAAAAGATAATTAGCGCCCCCGCCGACAGCCGCAGCCGACATGCCTGCAGAACCTCCGGTTAATCCAGAGGAAATTAATCTGCCTATTATTTGACTTTGAGCTGTTGTACCCGAGGTTAATACCGGTCTGATTGCGGATGAAGCTCCAAAAGCAGCTGCTCCTGCAACTGCTGATGAAGCCGTTGATACAACAGCGGTTTTCCCTAAATCTTTCCAAGAAAAATCCACATCATCATTAAACACAGCTTCCGTTAGATAGTTACCGATACCGATTCCGTCTCCTATGATTAATGATGTTGTTTCGCTTGCAGCAAGTCCTGCAACGGTTTTACCTGCGGTTTTACCTAAAGCAGCACCGACAGCTTTACCTGCACCCATACCAACTGCGCTAAATGTTGAATTAATTACTCCGTTAGCAACATCGCGTATACCTTCTTCAAAGGAGTAGCCGTCTTTTTCCGTCATTCCGTCTATTACTTGCGGAACCATATAAGCTGCCGTACCTGCTGCCGTTAATGTTCCAATGGCTGCAGCGGATGCGCCTAAACTTAAACCTCCCGTAAACGGGGCCGAAACTATACCTGCGGCAATAAGACCCGTTACCGCCAAACCTGAAGTAATACCTGAGATAACATTAGTAGATTGTTTTTGACCTTGCGCATATTTCGATACGCTTTCGATAATTTCGGAATTTGATAAATCAACCTTACCGTTAATTAAGTTATTAAGTTCTTCATCATTAAGTTCATTACCCGTAACGGATTTATAGACATCATATATTTTTGAAGAATCTTTTTTAAGTTCTTCAATTTGTTTTTTCAAGTCATTAATTTGTTCTTTAACTTTGTCTGAACCAGCACCTATTCCTGTTTTATTTTTAAACCAGTCCCAGCCTTTTGCAATAATACCGTTATTTTCCTTAACTGTCGTAAATTGTTCTTCATAACCTAATACAAGACTTTCAAGATAGTTTGTTAATTGTTGTGTTAAATCTGATTCGATTGAGGGAGTTTGCATTTTCGAATCATCTAAATCATTTTCTTTATACAAATCTAAACTTTCAGGTGAAATTGTATCGGAGCTTTTGTCGTTGACAGGCGCATTTTCAAAAATGGATAATTCTTCATCATTTAAACCAAGATTGGTTTGCTTTGCATCTTGTTTTGTAAATTTATAATCATTTGAAATGCCGTCTAAAGACATAAATTTTCCTCACCTTTCTTACCTTTTGGTTTTTATTTAATATCGGCACGACAGGCTTTCTTCTTTATTTTTTGTTACATTTTTTAATATTAAAACAATTAGAATATAAAAAGTTTGTTGATGTTGGTTTATGATTATTTTTATATTAAAATTATCAAGCACTTTGAATTTGATGAAAAAGACTAAACATACTCATTGGAGGTATAATATGAATTTTGATATTAAAAGCGATTTTAAGGATATTGTTAAAAATATTTTATCTGCAATTTATGCAACATCAAAAGATGAGCTATCCGATGACTATAATACATTAGTGATTCGATTTTCAAAATTTATAAGGCAAAGGGCGCTGCTTGAGCGCAAATGGACTGTCAAAATTTCATCAAATATAAATATTCCAAATAACCTTAAAGACGGATTTGAATCCTTGGTAAATGCGCTTAAAGAAGGGGTGGGTATTTTAAGATATACTACGACGCAAATTGATTATATAGAGCACGATGATATGATGTTGGACTGTGACGGATTCTATCATTTTCATTTAAGCAATCTTGTTCATCCCAAAAATCCAAATTTCAACCGGCGAACGGATGAGCGGGCTTTTGTATATTGTGATGCCAAAAACAGCACCGCTTATATTGTTGATATTTATAAACACGGAGCAGAAAATAACGACATAAAAGACAGAATAAAAAAATTATGGAAAGAATTTCCCGAAGCTTGTAAATATAGCGTTCATGAAGGCAAATTGCTTGTGAATTTTGATGATAAAGATGTTATGGAATTAAGAAAAAACCAAATTAACGCAGGGATACAACTGGATGAAAATCATTATTATATGCCGCCTTTTGGCATAACTACCGCCGCAACATCAACATTAGATACATTTTTCCTTATGCAAATCAACAAAGCATTAGATAATATTGAACAACTGGTACGAAAAGAAATTTTACCCAATATGAAAGATGAAAATATAACGGATATAAAAATTTATAATACCAATTTTGCTATTTGTTTAAAATTTTTATCAGATTCAAAAACAAAATTAGATATGGTATTATTTAATGATATGTGTGAATTGCTGCAACCCGCTTCGACATTACAAATACGCTCTATTGCGCACCAAGAGTGATGTTTTGTTTGGAAACGGTTTATTTGAATTCTATAACAACAATTTCAGGCCTGCAATTAAAGCGGATATTTAAGATGCTTGTTCCAATGCCCGATGTTACAATCATTTTCTTGTCATCTTCTTCAATTAATCCGTAAGAATATTTATTTCCATATTTAGACGGCACAATTATTGCGCCTAAAAAAGGCAGGCGGATTTGTCCCCCGTGGGTGTGGCCCGATAGAGTTAAATCAACATTTTTTGGGACTTTTTTAAAAATATCAGGAGAATGCGTTAATAAAATAACGGGGTTTTCGCTGTTTTCAAGTGCTTTATTAATATCAGCAATTCTTGTTGCCTCATCTTCCACCCCTGCAATATATAGGGTTTTACCATTTATATTTATTTTTGCATTTGAATTATTTAAAACTTTTATTTCGTTTTTTATTAAAACGTTTGTTATTTCATCCCCGTCAATCCACCAATCGTGGTTTCCAAGCACGATATAAAACCCGTATTTTGATTTGGCGTTTTTTATTTCGGATGCAATTTTATCAATCGGCATAGTCCTATTCTTATTATGACCCGATACAAAATCGCCCACCGATAAGATAATATCGGGGTTTTGATTATTAATTAAATCAACAACTTGCTTAAGCCTTTTTCTTTGATTCGGCTTAATGTGAAAGTCGCTTACAAAAACTACTTTTGTACCACTTAAAGCCTTATTTTGAATTTTATAGTGTTTGATAATTATTGTATTAGGTTCAATAAAAAAACAATAAAATACAAGAATAAAAACGAAAAATATAGCTAAATATGATTTTAAGGTTTTTTTAGGTTCTTTTTTCATATTCCTTTAAACTTCGCCATAGCTTCATTTTAGCATAAATATATCATTTAAGATTCTTTATGCAATATCAGCATATTTGGCAAATATGGCTTTATTTTACGACTTTAAAAGTCTAAGGATTATCAACTGATTTTAGTTATGCAAGGCGAGTTAAAATATTTTTGCGCCGCTTGCTGCAGCTCTTTTGGTGTAATGGAATTTAAAACGGCAGTGAAATCACCGTCTGAAATTGAATTTTGGTTGCAGCATAACAAAAGACTCGTTCTGTCGGTGGAATTTTTTGAATCTTCTTTTAGGGATTTTACAACGCCTTGTTTTACTTCTTCAAAAAATTTGTCATCAAGCGGCTTTTGTGTGATTGTGTTAATCGCAAAACTAATCATATCTGCATTAATATCGGCGCTCTTACCTGCCATAACACAAAGGTCAAAATATTTATTCAAATAATCGGCATAATGGGAACAAAACAACTTATCAAAATTTTGAGAATGATTTTTATAGATAATTTTATTAACGGCAGTGCCGATTAGTTCAAACATAGCCATATCTTTCAAAGTATTTTCATTTTGAAAATTGTATGTTTTTGAAATCAATCTGCCAATATTATCGTCAGGTTCTAAATAAAAAACTTCGTCTTTTTCAATCGGCAGGGGATTTTTTAATATAATTTTATTATCAAAGGTTTTTTGACTTGGTATTTGATTTTCTATAACCTCTTTAATTTGTTTTATGGCCGCTTCATCGGTACTTTTAGGGCATGATAGCGCACATAGGGTCATAGAATTTGATAATAAATCATTGTGATATTTTTTAATATCATCGATTGATACTTTTTCAACATCTTCCTTTGAAAATTTTTTAACATTATATAAACGATTAAATCTTTTATCTTCTTGCAAAAAATTCAAATCTTGCAAAAAATTTTCTTTTATCATTTCAAATTGTTTTTGAAAGGTAATACCGTTACAGGCAAAATCCAGATTACGAAAATATTGCATATATTTTTCAAAAACTTTTGGAAAATCTTTTTTATCCCAATTTATGCTAATTTCCAACACTTTCCCGTTTCCGCTAAAGAAAGTTGCAAAATTATCATTCTCATCTCCATAGTCATCCAAATTCCTCAGTATTTCTCCATGCATTAATTTAACCGCAGGATTAACATCTTTATCTTCAATTGGTTTTATAAACATCCTTATTGCAATTTTATCCTCGGGAGAATCTTTGTCTGTTTTTAAAATAACATTATTTTTTAGAGTTGATGTTTGTACATTTTTAAAAATATCTATAGTTGGTTTATGTATTTCGATCCAATATTTAATCCCTTGCGGATATAACATTTTATCATAAGTATTATTGAAGATTTGATTTTGTGTTTGTGATTGATTTTTTTGCGCAAGATTATCTTGATTTACTTGGCTTTTAAAAGAGTTAAATGTAATTTTATTTATTTTCATAGCTTTAATCTCGTACCTATTTTACCTTATCTTTTAAACTATTATTTGTTTTTTGACTTTTTTAAAACATTTTGTTTTGCGTCAAAAACCATAAGCATAATTGTCATTTGAGCGCTTAAAATAACCCGATAAATTCTTAAATCCCATTAGACCAACTTGCATAAGTAAACCTTTCTTTTCTCTCTTTTTAAACTATTTTATCACTTATTAAACAGGTGAAATTTATTTTTTGCCGGTTTTTTAATTAATATTAAGATTTTGTTACAAGTTAGGGGGTGTGTTGAGCTTATGTGAGAACTATTGGGGGTGTGTTGTTTTAAGTGAGATGACAAAGCTCCTTACACCATTGCGCCAATGCCCCAGCGCAACTTATGTATGACACAAATTAAGCTCTAAGCTGATAAAGCAGCAATATTCAAAGAGCTCCAAATTTCTTTGGAGCTCTTTTTGAAGTGAATATTTTTGAGTTTTTCCTATTCCTAGAAAATAACCGTAATTTCTTCGTTCGGGTTAATTGCTGCAGAATTTGAAACGGAAGGAACGATTGTATATAATAATTCGTCGCCGATTTCATAAACTACACCAAATGTTCCTGATAATGCAGTCTTAACAATTCCGTAGATGCCTTTTCCTACTGTTACAAAAGACATACCGAAGCTTGATAAACCGCGTCCCAAGTGACCTGTGAATGTTTCAACGAAAGTATCCGATAATCTATCGCCGTATTCTTCAAGGCCGTCTGCTGAGATATTAACAACTTCGCCGACTGAACGACCTGCAACACCAACTGTTCTTGCTGCTGCTGTAAACGGAAGTCCAAGGATTCTTGCGAATATGTTAGGATTCTTCAAGCAATCAACCGTAGCGCTTGTAAGTTCTTTCGGGAAGCAAACTTCGCAATCGCCGTTTTTGATTTTTTCGAATTTAACAGTGATTGAGCCGGGGAATTTGCCCAAGCCGGGTCTTTCAACTGTTACAACTCTGCCATATACTTTAGAACCTGTCGGGAATGTTTGACCGTCAACAGTAACTTCTTCTAAAGTTTTAGCTTTGAATACATCGCCAATGTTAGAATGTTTTGCGTCAACTCTATCTAACATTTTAACTTTAATTGCAACAGGAGTTGCAGCGCCGAATGCATCGCCGATTAATTGGCCGTTAGCACCGAATTTCAATCTCAAAGTGCTTACCAATGTAGCAACTTGTTGTCTCGAGAGGTATTGTGATTCAAATAAAGCTCTTTCATCAGGAAGTTCGTCGATTAAGCCTGATGCAGCAACTTCTTTTGTGCAGCCATATGCCCAAGTTGGGATATTTTGAATAGCTCTACCGTTTAATGTCGGAGCTGAACCGTCATTTGTGTAATTTACGTTGATTAATTTAGCAATTGTAGCAAAAACTTCTGCTTTTGTGATTGCTTGATCGGGTTTGAATGAATTATCGGGGTAACCAATCATAACATCAGCTGCCGTAGCTTTGTTGATTTCGCCTACTGCCCAATAAGCATTTGTGATGTCGGTATAATCTTTAGTTGAGCCGACTTGTTGCATATTCAAGCCTTGAGAAAGCATATAAGCCAATTCACCTCTTGTAACGGGCATTTTAATATCGAAATCTCTGTCGCCTTTTCTAACGCTCATAGATTTCAACAAATCTTTAGAAAATGCACTTACAAAAGTGTTTTCTTTGTTTGTAAAGCCTAATCTGCCTTTGTTTTTCAATACTTTTCCGCCGATTCTATAAACATTTTTTGCATCTACTGTTTCAGTAGCATCGGCATTCATCAATGACGGATGAGCATAGACTTGAAGTCTTTCTTGATGTTTGCAATTTTGTTGGCATGGTTCTTTTGCCAAAACGCCAGAGCAAGCCAAGAACATTGCTAATGTAACGGACAATGCACATGTTGTTTTTTTCATAACATACTCCTATTCTTTACTGCGCAAAAATTATAACACAATAGTATTTGTGCTTATTATCTAACAATAATTTGACTTAGTCAAGCATGACTTTAAAGTAAATTTTTAATATCATTATAAATAATTAAAGATGCATCTTGGATGAGCAATTTCGCTCTATAATCATTTTTCGGGCGTTTAACCAAGATGGTAACAATATATTTTTTTCCGTTTTCACTATATACTACACCGCTATCGCCAAGCATTTCTCCTATGTTTCCGGTTTTATGAAGCACCATAACATCAGTCGGTAATTTTTCTTTAATTAAATGAACATTTTTTGTATTTCCTAAATATTCTTTCAAAATCGACTTATACTTAGGGTTTATGTAATTTGGGTTATCTATATTATATAAAATTTTTGATATTTCTCTTGCCGTGATTTTATTTTGCCCTTCTATATCAGCAAGCCACTGGCCCATCGATGTCACTTTTAATCCTAATAATCTCATTGCGCGATTAAAAGAATCCATCCCTCCTATCTCATATAGAATCATATTCGTTGCGCTATTGTCAGAATTTGCTATCATTATTCCCGCCAGATAATCAAGAGTGTAATAAACATCTTCTTGGCGATACTGTAAATCCCCTGAACCTATCGTTTTAAAAAAGTCCGTATACAATCTTTTGTCGCTGAGTTTAATCGGATTATCGGTGTTTGCGCTTCTATCTATCAGTCTTATTAATTCAAAAGCAATTGGGATTTTAATTATGCTTGCGCTCGGGTAAATTTCATCGGCATCTATTTCAAAGCCCGAACTTGTTGAATATTCCCAAACAAACACGCTTGGTTTAAGCCCGGGGTATTGTTTAAATAAATTTAGAAGCTTTTGTTTTGTTGAATCCATTTTGTTGACGATTTTAATATCAGCCAATTGCTTTGAATTTGATTCGTTGGTTACAAGCATGTATCTGTCTAAAAAATAACTGTTATTAATATACTTTTCGGTATAAAATGCATAGTCATTAACATCAAATTTTATTTTTGAATTCAAAATATGATTTAATATCAAAGGTTTAAAATAATTTTCATAGTTATAAGGGCAGATATAGTATGAATACAGCCCTAATAATACTGTTGCAAAAAACATCACAAAGAAATTTTTATGATGGGTTTTTGGTTTTCTTCTTTTGTGGAATTTGCGGGTTTTTTGAACGTCAATATCCCTATTGTCGCAATAGGACAGATAGGTTTCGTAAATGTCGTTTGATGCTTTTGATTTATACGATTTTTTAAGCGATTTAGGCAATATTACACCACTTTTGATTATAACAATATCTCAAAACAAGTTTAATCAATCTCAAAAAAATAGACATAATATATTTAGATGAAATATCATCAAATACCCTAAAGGTAAAAGACACTATTATGATATACTAAAATAAAATATTTTTTAAGGAGTGACATTTTTATGAATATTATAATTTATAGCGAAAACGGTCAATCCCAACTTGCAAGTTTAATAAATCTTAATGACGAAGATGAATTGAGAGAGTTTTCGATTAATGAATTGGAAAATTACAAGCAATATAACCCTGCGCTTATGATTCTCGATTTCGATATTGATAATATCAGAGCATTCTGTGCCGTTCGAAAATTTGATTGCCCGGTTTTAATTCCGCTTGAAAATATGGATGAAAATCTCGTTGTTAGAGCATTAAGCTATGATTTCATTTCAAAACCCTGCGATGTTCAAGAGCTCAACACAAGAATTAACGCCCTTTTAAAGACCTATGAAATTAAAAAAGAACTCATAAAAACCGCAATTTGTGATGAATTAACGGGACTTTATAACAGAAAATATCTCTATCAAAGGCTTGAAGCGGAAATTTCGCGCTCAAAAAGATATGGAACGTCATTAGCGTGTTTGCTTGTGGATATTGACCATTTTAAAATCATAAACGATATGTACGGTTATGATTGGGGCGATATATTATTGAGAAAAATTGCCCAAATGCTCTCAGCTCTTGTTCGAAAAGAAGACGTTTTAACAAGATACGGAGATGAAGAGTTTATCGTGATACTGCCTGAGACAACGGAACAGCAGGCGATGATTTTTGCCGAAAGATTCAGAAAAGACGTTGAAAAAATGGAATTTATCCCGGCAAATGAAGATGAAAGACACCCCATTACAATCTCGGGCGGCGTGAGCGCTTTTCCTTGCATGGAAGGCGTTGAAGAAGACGCAAACACTCTTATTCGCTATAGCGAACATGCTTTATATAATGCAAAACAATCGGGCAAAAATCGAATTGTCGAATTTTCAAAAATGAATCTGGGCTAAAAAATACAATAAATAAATAATAAAAATGATGCGGCCAATAAACAAACCGCATCATTTTTTAATTATTCTAATTTATCTTAAAACATCTTAAATTGGCTCATAAAGAAATTATAAGCATTCCAGATTAATACCGTGAAGTAAACGCAAATTATGATAAAAGCAAGGAATTTTTGAAAATCACCAAAGATAATGAGATTGTTTCCTTTTTTCATTTCCATATAATCAGCGTATTCTTTATGATAGGGTTGTTCCGGCAATTTTGTTTCAAGGAATTCCAAAACTTTTGCATATTTAACTTTGATTAATTGTTGATATGAATCGATATTAATCCACCACATAATTGAAACGAGGGTCCCTATTATACCTAATACAAAAGCTTGAACATATTGACCGACGAAAGTAATTGCGGCAAGAACGACCAAATTGACAACAAGAAAGAAACGATTTGACGCAAATTGGCGGTCGATAAATTTGTCTTTGCCTTCCGAATATATTCTATATTGTTCTAAAATTAAATATTTTTCATCTTTATTTTCCATTTTCGAGCTTTGCTCCTTTCATAGGATAAGTCTAACATATTTATTTAAAATATGTTTAATATAAAAGTAGTATTTTTCGGAAAAAAAATGGGGTGAATACCCCAATTCGCATACTAGCCGAAGCATTAACAACAAGATTACAATAATTCCAAAATGCAAAAAAATAAATATATTATTAAGAAATGTAATACAAATGGATTAGAATATTTTAAATAAAAAACTTGCCTATCGTATCGACAGGCAAGTTTTAAAGCTAAACTTTTTTAGGGTTTACTTTTTAACCATTTCTTTGAATTTTTTACCTGCAGAGAATGCCGGAACAGTTTTTGCTGCGATTTTGATTTCTTTTCCTGTTTGAGGATTTCTACCTGTTCTTGCTGCTCTTTTTCTTGGTTCAAAAGTACCGAAACCTACAAGAGTAACTTTTTGTTTTTTAGCTACAGTTTTTTGGATAACTTCAATCATTGAATTGATGATTTCAGCTGTATCTTTTTGTGAAGATTTTGCTGATGCTGCAACTGCTTTAACTAATTCTTCTTTGTTCATATCTAACTCCTTTTTAATAACACAACCTCATTATACATATTTATCAAGATTTGGCAAGTGTTTTATTTAAAAAAATCGAGAAATTAGTTGGTTTTTGTGCGAACTTTTGAAAAATGTATGTCTTTATAAAAATAGCTCAAAATTTGGCGAGCGCTGAAACCCTTGTTGGCAAGGTTGTTTGCGCCATATTGACTCATGCCGACGCCATGGCCGTTTTTCTTAATTCCCCAATCATATCCGTTTACGGATTGAATATAAGGAAGGTCATGACTCCAGATTGAGCCCGCGGAGACTGTTTTTCCGCCGGATGAGGCATGGTAGTATGCGGGAATTATTTTGTTATCGTATGTTAAAACTTCGCCTCTTGTGGATAAGACCGCTTCGGTTGTTTGCCTTGTTTCGCTGCTTGCGCCGCCATAGGCTTGGTCATGGGGAGTATCTTTGAGGTCATAACCATGGGAGCCTCGTTTGTTAAGATTTGCTAAGGCGTAGCTTCTTGCGGCAATTGCTTGGGCTTTTTGGGCTTCGATATTCCATTTTGAAGGCATTTCGGAAGGAACCACGCCCAAAAGATATTCTTCAATCGGTAAAGAATTGATAACGGTCAAACTGCCGTTAATATTATATATAACAATATCTCCCCTGTACCATCTTTTTTTAGCGGATAAAAAGCCTTTTTTC
This sequence comes from Candidatus Gastranaerophilales bacterium, assembly GCA_947624685.1. Classification (GTDB taxonomy): domain Bacteria; phylum Cyanobacteriota; class Vampirovibrionia; order Gastranaerophilales; family Gastranaerophilaceae; genus RUG14156. The sequence continues at coordinate 42,355 of CANQLJ010000012.1, forward strand.
TCGGGGTTTTCGATGAATAGCGCGTTTGTTGCGCAATCGTAATATCTTCCTTTTATTTTAATTGCAATTGAATTTCCGTAGGCTTTAATAGGGTAGGCATAAAACGAGCGCGAAGTGAACAGAAGTCTTCCGGATCTAATGTCTCGAAATTGCGCGTTTTGGGAGCTTCCGATATAGGTCTTTTGAACTCCTTCCTGAAGCCCGATTCTTATGGCATGGGCTTTTTGGGGCAAATTAAAGAACACAAAAAATCCCAAAATAGCAATTAATATTTTAGTTTTTAATCTGATTTTAATCATAATTAAAAATTCCTTAATAAAATTTTAACACATAATTTAAACTTGTGTATATTAACCATTATTGTGAAATATTCTAATGTAAAAAGAGGAGAAATTTTCTAAAATGGTTTTAAGAAAATGAATAGTTTTTGGGTCTTTATCATGCAAAAATTTTTCAAAAGAAATATTAATAAAGAAAAAACTATTGAAGAAATGTCAAATGAAATCAAAGTTAAAGAATATATTAATAAATATATTAAGGAATTGCAAAGACACTTTGATGTTTCTGATAATACCATGCGAGAAATTTTATATCGAATTTATAAAGATTTAAGTCCCGTTAATATTATTAAAAGCTGGATTTTTGTGTTAAAATCCAAAATGAATAAAAAATATTAAGGAAAACAAATGAAAATAAAATCATTTCCAAACGGCATCTATGGCGCAACGACATATTTAATTTATGATGAAATATCAAAGGAAGGGGCGATAATCGATTGCACCTGTTCGATGGATGAAATAGCAGACATTGTAAAAAAAGAAAAAATCCACCTCAAATACGCTCTTATAACCCACGGGCACTTTGATCATGTTTATTGTCTTTATAAATTTAAACAAATTTTCCCCCAAGCGCAAATATTGATTCATAAGGATGATATGAAGCTTTTAAATAAAATCGATATGCAATGTTCCATGGCAAATATTGATGAAATAAAGATTCCTTGCATCGATGCGACGCTCGACGATAATACAAAAAATCTTTCTCTCGGAGATAAAAAAATCGAAATAATCACAACAAAAGGCCATTCAAAAGGCGGAGTTTGTTATTTAATCGAAAACACTCTGTTTTCAGGTGACACTTTGTTTCGCGAATCAATCGGCCGCTGTGACCTTTGGGACGGGTCAATAAAGGATATTGAATATAGTATCAGAGAAAAATTGTATAAGCTTGATGATAATATAACCGTCTAC